>NZ_JAKQYH010000043.1:0-259740 GCF_022343545.1 Streptomyces arenae | reverse complement strand
GGCTGAGGGGCGGGGTGGTGGGTGGGGCTGGATGGGTGGGGTTGGCGTGGGTGGTCGGAGTGGCGTGCCGGTGTTCGCGTTCGTGCGCGGCAGAGTCACCTGTTCATGCGCATGCGACTGAGCAACCCCCTGTCCCTCTGCCTAGCCGCCGCAGCCGTCGTCCTCGTCCCCGGGGCCACGGCGACCGCAGCCCCCGCCGCCGCGGAGGCGTCCTGCACGGGCGCCGACGCGCAGGGCTTCCCGCTCGCCACCCGCATCCACGACGGCCCCTCCTCCTACGAGCCCGGCGGCGGCTACGGCATCTGGTACCTCGACCTCACCAACACCACGAACCGCGTCTGCACCGACGTCCACCCGGTCGTCGTCCTCGTCGACGACCACCGTGCCCTCAAGCCGGACCAGACCGAGCTGGAGTTCTACGACGGCCGCAGCGCCCGCCCGGTCGCGCTGACCGAGACCGACGCGTCCGAACTGGTCGGCGTCTTCGACGGGAACGACTTCCCCGGCTTCACCGTGGCGCCCGGGGCGACCGTCTCGGTCAAGGTCAGACTCGCCGTCGCCGCCGACGCCGTCCCGAACGCGGTCACCGCCAACGCGGCCCTCGTCCAGCGGCAGGGTTCGGACGGGGACTGGGTGGGGGAGTCCAACGACTACCGCTTCGGCATCGGCCAGGACCCGCCCCCGCTCCCGTCCTCGCCCGCGGCCTCGCCTCCGTCCTCGCCCACGGCATCCGCCGGCCCGGACCCCACGGCCGACCCCGACGCTCCCGCCACCCCGGACACCCCGGACGCCCCGGCCTCCGCCCTCCCCTCGGCCGGCACGGAGGAGGTCTCCGGCGCGGCCAGCCCGGGAGCCTCCCCGGGGACCGCGCCCACCGCCTCCCCCGACGGCGCCCTGCCCTTCGCCGTGGAGGCCGCCGAGGCCGGGGAACGCGCCCGGGAACTGGCCCGTACCGGCGCCGGCCTGGCCCACGGACTGCTCACGGCGACGGCCGCGCTGCTCCTCGTAGGAGCGACCGCCTTCCTGCTGGCACGCCGCCGGCCATGACCCCGGCCGCACCCGCCGTCGCGGACACGGCCGGCGGCCCGCCGAACCATGCGCCGGACGCGGCGGCCGGGTTGCCGGGTTCCGGGTAGCCGGGAGGCCGGGTTGCCGGGAGTGCTCGCGCCCCCGGGTTACCCCGACTGGCCCCCGGGGTGCCCCGACGGACCGCCGGGGTACCCCTCGGCCGAAGGGCGGGGGAGGAAGCGTGCGACCAGCCACGATGAGTTCGCGGAAGGCTGACGGCCCCTCCCGGCCCGTGTGGCGGAACGCTTAGGCTGGGGGCCGTCGGTACGCCGCGGTTCCGGCGCCCCAGCTCAGGCATGACCCGCACACACGCCATCCGCACGCCAGGAGAAGCACCAACATGGCAGACCGCAAGCCCATCGAGTCATGGCTCACCGACATGGACGGCGTTCTCATCCACGAGGGGGTCCCGATCCCCGGCGCGGACGCCTTCCTGAAGAAGCTGAAGGAGTCCGGGCGGCCCTTCCTGGTGCTCACCAACAACTCCATCTACACCGCCCGTGACCTGCACGCACGGCTGCGGCGGATGGGCCTGGACGTGCCGGTGGACAACATCTGGACCTCCGCCCTGGCCACCGCCCAGTTCCTGGACGACCAGCGGCCCGGCGGCAGCGCCTACGTCATCGGCGAGGCCGGTCTGACCACCGCGCTGCACGACATCGGGTACATCCTCACCGACCACGAGCCCGACTTCGTGATCCTCGGTGAGACCCGCACCTACTCCTTCGAGGCGCTGACCAAGGCGGTGCGCCTGATCAACGACGGCGCCCGGTTCATCGCCACCAACCCCGACAACGTCGGCCCGTCCACCGACGGCGACCTGCCCGCCACCGGTTCGGTCGCCGCGCTGATCACGGCCGCGACCGGCAAGAAGCCGTACTTCGTCGGCAAGCCCAACCCGCTGATGATGCGGGCCGGGCTGAACGCGATCGGCGCGCACTCGGAGACCTCCGCGATGATCGGCGACCGGATGGACACCGACGTCCTCGCGGGCCTGGAGGCCGGGATGCGCACCTTCCTGGTGCTGTCCGGCGTCACCCAGCCCGACGACGTCGACCGCTACCCCTTCCGTCCCTCCGAGGTCGTCGACTCCATCGCGGACCTCGTCGACCGGGTCTGAGCCGGGTCCGGGACGGCCGTCCGGCGGGCCGGGGCCAAACCTGAGCTCACCCGTACGGAGCAATCCGGCGCCCCCCGAGGATGCGGGGGTGCCGGGTGCGGGGGAGCCTCCAGATATCTGGAGGTTCACGATGGGCTCAATTCGCCTCACTCTCTGTGCGGGACTCCTGGTCACGGCCGCCGGCGTCGCCCCGACGGCCGCGTACGCGGCGGACGGCCGCGGAGTCACCGTCACCCCGGCCTCGCCGGCCCCCGGCTCCGTGGTGACCCTGCGGGTCGCCGGCTGCTCCGGTACGACCGGCAGCGCCGTCTCGACGGCCTTCGTCTCCGATGCCCGGCTCAGCGGTTCCGACGGCGCGCTGACCGGTGAGACCCAGGTCCGCTCCACGACCGGCCCCGGCTCCTACGACGTGCGGGTCAGCTGCGCCGGTGCGGAGGTCACCGGCCGCGTCACCGTCGTGGCGGGGTCGGCGTCCCGGCAGGACGCGCCCGACGCCCTGTTCTCCTCGCCCATCGCGCCCGTGCACGCGGGCGGCGGGGGCGCCGCTCCGCTCGCCTCGGTGGAGTCCCGCTCGGCCGGTCCCGACACCGCGCAGGCGGTCACCGGTCTCCTCCTCGCCGGGTTCGCCGCGGCCGCCGTCGGGCTGCTGAGCGCCCGCCGGGGCCGCGGCTCACGCTGAGGACGGGACCCGGATGTCCGACGACACCGAACGTCCGTCCGGCACCGGACGGCTGCTGACCGGCGTGGCCTGGGCCGTCCTGCTGCTCGGGCTGTGGCTGTGGGGGCGCGGGGTCACCGAGGTGCCCGACGCTCTGACCGGGCCCACCACGGGTGACGTGGCCGCCGTGGGGCGTCCCGCCGGCGCCGAACTCCCACCCGCGGCTGAGCCGTTGACCTCGGCCGTACCCCAGCGCATCGACATCCCGGACCTGGGCGTGCAGGCCCCCGTGGTCGTCCGTGGCCTCGACGGGAACGGCGGGGTCGAGCCGCCGCCCTTCGACCAGCCCGGCGTGGTCGGCTGGTACGGCTCCGGGACGGGGCCGGGGTCGGCCGGCACCGCGGTCCTGGTCGGGCACGTCGACACCGCGACCCGGCCCGCCGTCTTCTACAAGATCAGCGCCCTGCGCCCCGGCGAGCGGATCCGGGTGGTCCGTTCCGACGGGACCGTGGCCGAGTTCACCGTCGACGACATACGGGTCCTGCCCCGCGACCACTTCGACGCCCGGCAGGCGTACGGGGCGCGCGAGACGGGGCGTGCCGAACTGCGCCTGATCACCTGCGGCGGCACCTTCGACCGGAGCACCGGCAGCTACACGGCGAACGTGGTCGTCTCGGCGTACCTCACCGGGACGGCCGCGTAGGGGGTGCGCCGCACCTGGCGCCCGGTCGACGGCCCGCTCCCCTGAGACCGCCGACCGGGCCGGTCCTCGACCGCGCGCGCTCGGGCTGCGGGAGTAACCCGGCGTCAGGCGCGGGAGGCTGGGAGGGCGGGGCCGGGGGGCTGGGCGGCCGCCCGCAAGCGACTCTAGAGGGCGACGGCCACCCGAGCCTAGGGATGCACCCGCCAACCTCCACACCAACCCCCGCCGCCGTTCTCACCCGCGGCCCCGTGCTGCCCGGCCGCGCATTTCCCCGCGCCCCTGCCGGGGCGCGTCCCCCCGCCGCCGTTCTCGTCCGCGGCCCCGTGGTGCCCGGCCGCGCAGTTCCCCGCGCCCCTGACGGGGCACGTCGCGCCCACCCGTCGTTTTCGTCCGCGGCTTCGTGGTGGCTGGTCGCGCAGTTCCCCGCGCCCCTGCCGGGGCGCGTTGTGCTGCCCGTCGTTTTCGTCCGCGGCTTCGTGGTGGCTGGTCGCGCAGTTCCCCGCGCCCCTGACGGGGCACGTCGCGCCGCCGCCGTTCTCGTCCGCGGCTTCTCGTGGGGAGTGCGGGGGGTATGTCACGATTGGGTGTGGTCAAGTGCAGGCATCCAGGGGGGAATTGGATGTACGACAGCAGGGGGGGCCGGCTGTCCGTCTGGGCGGTGGCGGTCGCGGTGATGGTGTTGCTCACCGGCTGTTCCTCGGACGGGGGGAAGGGCGGCGCCGGTAGCCGGCGGTTCGGCGGGGCGGATCCGTTCTGGGTCAATCCCGACTCCAACGCGGCACGCCAGGTGAGGAGTTACGCGCGGGCGGGCAAGGACTCCGACGCCGAGCAGATCCGCAAGATCGCGGTACAGCCGACCGGCGAGTGGATCGGCCCGGAGAACCCCGAGCAGGAGGCGCGCGGCTTCACCGAGGCCGCCCGGAAGGCCGGCCGCACCGCCCTCCTGGTCCTCTACGACATCCCGCACCGCGACTGCGGCCAGTACAGCCAGGGCGGCGCGGCCGACGGCGACGCGTACCGGGCGTGGATCGACGGAGTCGCCCGCGGCATCCAGGACCGCGCCGCCACGGTGATCCTGGAACCGGACGCCGTACTGCACCTCGTCGACGGCTGCACCCCGGCCTGGTTCGCCGAGGAGCGCTACGACCTGCTGCGCGGCGCGATCACCAAGCTGAAGTCGCTGAAGAACACCAAGGTGTACCTGGACGCCGGGAACGCCGGCTGGGGCCACCCCGACCAGATTCACCGGCCCCTGGAGCAGGCGGGCGTCGCGCAGGCGGACGGCTTCTCGGTCAACGTCTCCAACTTCTACTCCACCCGGGACTCCATCGCCTACGGCGAACAGCTCTCGGCGAAGGTGGGCGGCAAGCACTTCGTGATCGACACCAGCAGGAACGGCAACGGCCCGTACACGGGCGGCGATCCGGCCGAACGCTGGTGCAACCCGCCCGGCCGGTCGCTCGGCGAGCCCCCGACGACGAGGACGGCGGACGCCCTCGTGGACGCCTATCTGTGGGTCAAACGCCCGGGCGAGTCGGACGGCACCTGCAAGGGCGGCCCGCAGGCCGGCGACTGGTGGCCGGCCTACGCCCTGGGACTGGCACGGGCGACGGCGTCCTGAGCGGTGGTCCGGGCCCGCGGTGGACGGCCCGGAAGATTCCGTCGCCGCCCGCGAACATTTCCGCCGCACCGCGCATCAGAGCATGTGTACGGCACCGGAAGACGGTCCGGGACGCACGCCCCGGCCGCGCCGCAGCACACGAGTGGAGCCCGACACCGTGAACGAAGACCAGACCACCATCAACCGCCGCACGTCCCGTCGCCGCACCGGCCGCAAGGCCGGCCGTACGGTGCTCGCCGGAGTCGCCCTCGTCGGCGTCGGACTCGTCTGGGCGGGCACGGCCCAGGCGAGCCAGAGCACTGCCACGGCGACCCCGACCTGCAAGGAGTCCGCGCTCAAGGCCACCTTCGGCCGGCAACTCGCCGGCGGGATGAACCACCAGGGCGTCGTCATCAACCTGCGCAACCTCAGCGGCCGGACCTGCGTGGTGCGCGGCTACCCCGGCCTGGGTCTCGAGAACGCCTCGCACAAGGCGATCAAGACCCATGTGACGTGGGGTGACACCTGGTACGCCAAGGACCCGGGCAAGAAGACGATCTCCCTCAAGGACGGTCAGAGCGTCGAGGCCGTCGTCGCCTGGACGCACGCCAACACCGGCACCTCGGGCGCGGTGCACGCCTCCTACCTGGAGATCACCCCGCCCGCCGCCACCACGCACAAGACGTTCGCCTTCAAGCAGTGGGTCGACCACGGTGACCTCTCCGTCACCGCGCTGGCCCGGCACGTCGAGATCAACGACTGACCCCCCGCGGGCCGTCCGCGTCCCCCGCCCAAGGGCCCGGCGGGGCGACGCGGACGGCCGGGCGTGCCCGGGGAGGTGCTATGGCACCTTCAGCCACCGCGCCCGGGGAGGTGCTATGGCACCTTCACCCACCGCGCCCGGCTGGGCGTGCCCTGGTCGTCGTCCACGAAGACCATGTACCACCCGGACGGCACCAGGTTCCGGTTCCTCGGCACGGTCACCGTGATCCGGTCACCGGACGTCCTGAAGTCCAGCGCGACCGACCGCTGGTCCACGTCCGTCACATGGGTGGTGGCGCCGGGCCGGATCAGCCGCACCTTGCGGACGGCCGAGGCCTGCCGTGACGTGAACGTCCCCGTCCCGCCCCGGGCGATGGTCGCCGGGCCCCCGCTCAGCGCGGGCCGCGCGTCCCGGTAGAGGTACGGCGGGGTGTAGATCTCAATCCGCTGCTCGAAGACGCCCGGCTTGGTGTCGGCCTTGTCCGCGAACAGCGGGTTGGAGCCGAAGAACATCACCCGGCCGTCCGGCAGCAGGACCGAACCGGCGTGGTAGTCCCGCCCCACCAGCGGGTCGGCGACCCTCCGGAAGGAGTTCGTCGCGGGGTCGTAGAGCCGGGCCTGCCTGATGTCGGAGGCGCCCCGGCCCCGGTAGTCCTCGGAGCCGCCCGACACCAGCACGGTGTCGTCCGGCAGCACCGAGATCTGCGGGTAGCGCGTCCCCTTCTCCAGCGTGGGCCCGTCCACGAACCCCGGGTCGGGGGCCGACAGGTCGATCAGCCGGGTCCGGTTCGTCGACAGCGCGGACTCGCCGACCCCGCCGCCCCCGACCACCAGGTACTTCTCGTCCTGGGCCGGCGGCAGCAGCACGGTCCCGGACGTCTCCAGCAGGTCCGGGTCGCTGAGCCCCGGCAGCCGGGTGAACCGGTTGCTGTCCACGTCCCAGATCCCCGGGTCCCGGCCCACGTCGTCCGGCCCGTACCCGGCGTTGGAACCCGAGTAGAAGATCCTGCCGTCCTGGAGCAGGAACAGCGCCGGGTAGGTCGGGAACTGGCGCTTGTACCGCGTGTACGTCCAGGTCCGCGTCCTCGGGTCGAAGACCTCGTTCTTGCCCGGCACCAGCTGCCCGATGTCGTCGAGCCCCGAGACGCCGAGCACCTTCCCGTCCGACAGGGTGGTGAGCGTCGGGTACCAGCGTGCCTCGTTCATCGGGTCGACCTTGATGTACTTCTCGGCGACCGGGTCGAACTCGTAGGCGTTCCTGATGCCTTCGAAGTCCCGTTTGTCGAGGCCGAGTTTGTTGGCGATGCCGTAGGTGTTGCGGGCGTCGGCGCCGGTCAGACCCTGGATGCCGTAGTTGTCCTGGGTGCCGGTCTCGTACTTCGTGCCCTGCTTCGGCGCCTCCACGATCACCCGCGCGTAGCCGGGGTTGTTCCGCAGGAACCTGCCGGTCTTCCGGTCGAAGACCTTGGTGGCGCGCGGGATGAGCGCGGAGTCGTCGGAGACGAAGGTCTTGCCGTTCCGCTTGCCGGTGAACCGGGTGCCCTTGGGCAGGGTCATCGGTCGGTCCGGGTTCTCGTTGTAGAGGATCATGACGCCGCCGGCCTTCTTGACGTCGCCCTTGAGCTTCTCGTACCGCTTGGTGCCGCCGGCGATCAGGATGTTGCCGTCGGCGAGCTGGGTGTGGCCGGTGCAGAACAGGTCGGCCGGGGTGGGCACCTTCTTGACGGTGCCCTTGACCGGGTCCCAGATCCGGCTGTCGTAGATCTTCGCGTCGAAGTTGTCCTGGTTGTTGCCCGAGCCCGCGACCAGCAGCACCTTGCCGGTGTGCAGGAGGACCGCGTGGATGGTGTCCTGGCGGTACTCCGCCGGGAACTCGATGATGCCCCAGTGGCCGTTCGCGGCCTTGTACTCGGGTCTGTTGATCTTGTACTCGTGGTACCGCTCGCTCCCGAAGCGGTACACCCACGGTCCGTTGATCCCGGCCAGGACCAGCACCACCGCCGTGCCGGTCGCAAGACGACGGGTGCGGCGGCGGCCGGCGCTCTCGGTCATTCCTCACGCCCCCCGAGCCCGCCGCCGAGCGCGATCCGCATGGTCTGTTCCGGGTCTCCGCCCGGGGGCGTCCAGCTGGGCCGCTGCTGGGGGACATGGGCGTAGGCCGGCGGTACCGCGTCCTCCGGTTCGGCCGCCCGTCTTCCTTCCTGGCGCAGGGCGTGGCGCCAGGCGATGATCGGCGTTGCCGTGATGAGCAGCGCCAGCGAGCCCCAGGTGAGCATCGCGGGCTGGGCGTGCCCGTTCAGGAAGCCGGAGACGAGCGAACCGGCGAAGACGACGATGAAGAACCAGTGGATCCGGAACGTCCCGAAGAGGGTGTCCGGGCTGGCCGACTCGCCTTTCGGCGTGACCACGAACCTGCTCCTGCGGCGCAGCACCGCGTCCATGAGCGAGCGGGCGTAGACGGGTGCGGAGAGGGCCGACATCACCATGCCGGCCACTCCGCCCGAACCCTCCGGCTCGTGCGGGGAGACGTTGTGCCGGCGGTTCCAGACGTAGAGGCCGATCTGGAGCGCGGAGGCGTTGCCGTAGAGCATCAGCCACACGGTCGGGTCGATGTTGACGCCCGAGGCGCCGAGGCCCAGGAACAGCGCGCAACTCAGGGCCGCGAGGATCCAGTTG
Source organism: Streptomyces arenae (assembly GCF_022343545.1). Taxonomy (NCBI): domain Bacteria; kingdom Bacillati; phylum Actinomycetota; class Actinomycetes; order Kitasatosporales; family Streptomycetaceae; genus Streptomyces; species Streptomyces arenae. Next base: position 251,153 of record NZ_JAKQYH010000043.1, on the reverse strand, counting down.
AGGGCCGACATCGGGTAGAAGATGATCATCATGGTGTAGTTGAAGAGCCTGCCCGGCGACAGCGAGAACAGGCCCTTCCAGTACTGCTTGAGGATCGTCTCGTACGTGCCCCGGGACCAGCGCAGCTGCTGGGTGAAGAAGTCGGTCCAGGCGTTCGGGCCCTCGCCGACCGCGAGCACGTCCGGGGTGTACACCGACCGCCATTTCCGGCCCGTCTCCGGGTTCCTGGCGCGGTGCATCTCGAAGCCGGTGGCCATGTCCTCGGTGATCGAGTCGTACAGCCCGCCGATCTGCCTGATCGCCCTGATGCGCACGGCGTTGGAGGTGCCGACGAACATGGGGGCGCCGTAGCGGTTGCCGGCGCGCTGGATCAGGGCGTGGAAGAGGAACTGCTGGGACTCGGCGGCCTTGGTGACGAACGTGTCGTAGTTGCCGTACACCTGCGGGCCGATGACGAAGCCGACGTCCGGGTCACGGAAGTAACCCAGCATCCGTTCCAGGTAGTTGGGCAGCGGGACGTGGTCGGTGTCGACGGAGGCGAAGAAGTCGTACTCGTCGCCGTGCGCCTCCAGCCAGGCGTTGTAGTTGCCGTGCTTGGTCTTCGCTCGGTGCGGCCCCTTGGGCCGGTTCCACCGCTCGACGCCCTTGCGGGTGAAGTGGTGCACGCCCAGGCGCGCGCAGACCTGCTTCACCTCCGGGTCGTCGCCCTCGTCGAGCAGCCAGACGTGCAGCAGCCCGCGGTGGCGCAGCCGGACCGCCGCCTCGAGGGTCCGGGTGACCATGTCGAGGGGTTCCTTGCCGGGCACGAACGTGGTGATGAAGGCGACCCGGGTGCCGGTCCGCGGGACCACCGGGACGGGGTCGCGGGCCACCAGGGTGGCGTGCGCGTTGGACACCACGTTCATGCAGCGGAAGAACTCGATCAGGCCGATCGACACCAGCATCACCGTGTCGAGGGCCGGCAGGACGTCGTGGGCCGGGTGGTCCCGCTGGGTCCAGTGCGCCGGTTGCAGCAGCCAGGTCAGCAGGACCAGCGAGAGCAGTGGGGCCGCGCACAGCATCAGCGCGGCGCGGACGCGGTGCGGTTCCTGGGAGAGCAGCGAGCGGTAGCGCACCTGGTAGGGGCGGGCCGGATCGGGCTCGGTGAGGGGGCCCGCGAGCCGGCTGTAGTGCTCGTAGTCGTATCTCGGCAGCGTTCTCTTCGTCCGGCGCAGGGCGCCGGTGGCGGTGCGGTGCGCGGGCACCAGGGCACCCGTCGGCGTCGACGTCATGAGTCATCCCCCCACACACGCGCAGGTCAACGCGTGTCTGTCGGTGTCACCGCCCGATCCGGTCCCCCTCGACCTCCTCGGGCGCGTCCATGGCGGGGCACGGCCGTTCCACAGAGCATGGACACGGACCGTGACCGTCCGGTTGCGTGGCGCCCCCCTCGGCACCGATTCATGACGGGGCCCCTCTCCCCGCAGATCTGGCAACCGGGGTTATCTACCCCCCAAGTGCCCGGAATCACCGGCACTTTGGACATCCAGGGTTCTATGGCGCTCAGCTTGATCGCAAGACACGAAACGCGCTGTTTACCGGTCATACGCGTTCATAGTGGAGCGCGTGGGGATCGTGTGGACCGGTCGTGTCGGTCGTTGACAGAAGGGGGCGAACGGCGGAAGGCCCCCCGCTGCTGCGGAGGGCCTTCCGGGTGTCTGTGCGCCGCCAGGGACTCGAACCCCGGACCCGCTGATTAAGAGTCAGCTGCTCTAACCAACTGAGCTAGCGGCGCCTGCTGACATCGAGAACTCTACCCGACCGGGGGGCGTGCTCCGGACCACCGGCCACCGGGGCGAGCCCCCCCGCGTCCCCCCGCGCTCCTCCCGTGTACATCATTCGGACCGTCAGCATGCGCGCCGGGATGACAGTTGGGAAACTGATCAACGTGCACAATCCCGGACATATCCACCCGAAGTGTGAGGGGAATCGCATGCCGGCCCCGGTATTCGAGGAATTCGACCCCGCGAACGACTGCGAATGCCCCGGATGCGTCCACTGGCGGCGGGTCGGTTCCTCCCCGCTGCCGGGCCGCTTCGGCGGGCACCCGGCCGCCCGGGGCGTGCTGGTCGTGGCCGCCGCCGCGTCCGCCGCCCTCGCCGCGAGCGCCCCGCAGGCCGCCGCCCACAGCGCCCCGTCCGCCCCCCACCGGTCCGCCGCCCCCGTGGACCCCGACCCCGAGACCCCGCAGGGCGCCAAGTCCCCCCTGCACGGCCCGGCCGGCAAGCCCCTGACCGGCCCGATCACCACGCCCCCCATCACCCGTACGGAGATCATCAACCGCGCCAAGACCTGGGTCACCGCCAAGGTGCCGTACAGCATGAGCCTCTACTGGACGGACGGCTACCGCCAGGACTGCTCCGGCTATGTCTCCATGGCCTGGGGGCTGACCGGCAACGAGTGGACCGGCAGCCTCGGCCAGTTCGGCACCAAGATCACCAAGGCCGAGCTCCAGCCCGGCGACATGCTGCTCTTCCACAACCCGGACAACCCCGAGAAGGGCTCGCACGTCGTGCTCTTCGGCGGCTGGACGGACCACACGCACACCGCGTACACGGCGTACGAGCAGACACCCCCGCACGCCCGCCGCCAGTCCACGCCGTACGCCTACTGGAGCAACTCCGCCAAGTACGTCCCCTACCGCTACAAGGGACTGGTCGCGGACCCCGGTGCGGCGGGCGCACTGGCCGGGAAGGCGGCGGGGCCGTTCCCGGGGGCCGCCTTCTTCGGGCCCGGCGCCGACAACAAGTACGTCACCCTCCTCGGCCGGATGCTGGTCGCGCGGGGCGCCGGCGGCTTCTACGGCAAGGGGCCGGGACCGGTCTGGGGTCCCGCGGACCAGCGGGCCACCCGCGCCTTCCAGCAGGCCCAGGGCTGGACCGGCGCCGCCGCCGACGGGCTGCCGGGACCGCGGACCTGGGAACTCCTCGCCGGCGGGCGGGGCAAGAGCATCAGGCCCGCCGACGCCCCGGCCGCTCCCGCCTCGCACGGGGTCCCGGGCTACCCCGGCAAGAACCACTTCCGCCCGGGCGCCGACAACGAGCACGTCACCCGGCTCGGCGAGCGGCTGGTCGAGAAGGGCTACGGCCGTTTCTACACCGACGGTCCGGGGCCGCGTTGGGGCGAGGCGGACCGCAGGGCCGTCGAGGCGTTCCAGCGTGCCCAGGGCTGGCGCGGCGGCGCGGCCGACGGCTACCCGGGGCCGGAGACCTGGCGCCGGCTGTTCCAGTGACGACCCCCACGAGCACTCACCAACACATCACCTGACGCATCTGGCGCGGAGGCTGGAGGCAGGAATGAGTACGACCACCGCACACACCCCTGAATCGGGCGAGCCCCTCGACGACGGGCCGCCCGTCCGTCCGGTCCCGCGGCTGATCCAGAACGAGGCCACCACCGAGATCCCCGTCCATCTGCTCTTCCGCGACGATCCCGCCCCGGTGTCGGTACCGCTGCGGCCCGCGGTCGTCGCCCGCCGGCAGGGCACCGGCGAACAGCCCCGGCTGCGGCGGCCGGCCCCGGCGAAGCCCCGGCCGGCCGCCGCCGTCGACCCCCAACTGGTGGAACACCCCGCGCGCGTGCTGCCCGGCGCGGCCGGGGTGCTCGCCGGGCTCGGCGGACTGGCCGGCGGTCTCACCACCTCCTGGTGGGCCGGGGTGCTGCCGTCGCTGGCGGTGCACGCGCTACGGCTGCCGGCGTCCGGGGGCGCGGGGCTCGGACCGGCGCAGTGGGCCGCGTACGCCGGGGCGGGCGCGCTCGGCGTGTGCGGTTTCGGGGGCCTCGCGCGCGGGGTGACCGGGCAGGCGTGGGTGCTCGGTCTGTTCGGCCGCTACCGGGGGACGGTCCGCCGCACCGGTCTGCTCTGGGTCAACCCCCTGCACCTGAGGCGCCGGGTCGACGTCCGGCTGCGGCACTGGCGCAGCGAGGAGATGCCGGCCGCGGACGGCAACGGGGTCGCGCTGCGGGTCGTCGTGCTGGTGGTGTGGCGGGTGCGGGACACCGCGCGGGCCGTGCTCGGCGTCGAGGGCCACGAGACGTATCTGCGCGAGTGCGTGGAGGCGGCGCTGGTCCGGGTGCCGGTGGAGGTGCCGGGCGGGGCGCGCGGTTCGGCGGAGGCGGCCGCGGACGCGCTGACCCGGCGGGTGGCGGCGGACGCGTCCGGGGTCGGTCTGGAGGTGTTCTCCGTGCAGCCGGTCCGGGTGGAGTACGCCCCGGAGGTGGCCGCGGCCATGCACCGGCGCCGGATCGCCGCGCTCGACGCCCAGCAGCGGGCCACCATGCTCACCTCCGTCGTGGACTCCGTGGAGGACACGGTGACCCGGCTGACCATGCGCGGCCTGGTCGAACTCGACGACTACGAACGCAAGGTGCTGGTGCGGGACCTGACGGTGGCGTTCTGCTCGGGGCGCACCGGATCCGCGCCGTGATCGGGGCGCACCGGATCGGCGCCGGGACGGGTACGGACGTGTCTTTGATATGGACACGGTCAACAGTCGGCAATAATCTGGGACTTGGTCTAGACCTGCACGGCTCACCGAACTTCCCCCACGTTCACCAGGAGCGGCAGCATGCGTAAACGGACCAAGGTGTCGGCCGTCGTGCTCGGCGTGGCGACCGCCGGAGCCTTCGCACTCTCCACCGGCGGTGCCAGCGGGCACGGCTACACCGACCTCCCCATCAGCCGGCAGAAGCTCTGTGCCAACGGCACCGTGACCAACTGCGGCGACATCCAGTACGAGCCGCAGAGCGTCGAGGGCCCCAAGGGCTTCCCGGCGGCCGGTCCCGCCGACGGCCAGCTCTGCAACGGCGGGGTGAGCCGGTTCGCCCAGCTCAGCTCGCCCACGACCCCGTCGGGCGGGGCCTGGCCCACGACCAGGGTGACGGGCGGTCAGACGTACACGTTCCGCTGGCAGTTCACGGCCATGCACGCCACGACCGACTTCAAGTACTACGTCACCAAGACGGGCTGGAACCAGAACCACGCCCTCGCCCGTTCGGACCTCAACACCACCCCGTTCCTCACCGTCCCCTACAACGGCCAGCGCCCGCCGGCCACCCTCAGCCACAGCGGCACCCTGCCGTCGGGGCTGAGCGGTCACCACGTGATCCTGGCGGTCTGGACGATCGCCGACACGAGCAACGCGTTCTACGCCTGCTCGGACGTCACGTTCTGACCGGAGTCGCTCGACGAGTACGTAACACCGGGTGGATCTGAGCTTCGCTTGAGGACCCGCCGCAGGCCAGAGGGGTACGTTCCGGCCGTGCCGGTCAGTCGGACCGGCGTTCGGACCGGGGGGCCCTCATGGACTTCATGGAAGCGTTCTTCTACGTCATTCCCGCCGTCTTCGTCGTTGTCGGGGTCCTCGGGGTGGTCAGGACGCTGCGGCGGTCGAGCGAGATCAGCCGGGCGTGGCGTCACGGGCGGACGGCCGAGGCGCGCTGCCTGCGGTCGTACACGACGACCAGCGGCGGCGGGGAGACGTCCGTGACGACCACGCTCCACCATGTGTACGAGTTCACGACGGCCGAGGGGCGGGCGGTCCGCATCGACGAGCGCGACGGGGCGCCGACCGTCGTCGAGGGGGACTTCGTGACGGTCTACTACCTGCCGGAGCGGCCCGAGAAGGCGACCGCGCAGCCGCCCGCGCAGGGGAGGCTGGCCGCGGGGACGGGGTGCTCGCTGGCCTTCTTCGTGGTGTTCATCGGGTTCGCGCTGGCCTTCATGGGGGCGGCGCACTTCATCTTCTCGGCGTGGGGTGACGTGACGCCTTGACGCGGTGTGTGGTCGGGTGCGGGTGTGTGGGGGGCTGGTCGCGCAGTTCCCCGCGCCCCTTACGGGGCTCTACATCTGACGGAGTGTCAGTTATGCTGCCCGCTCATGGAATCCGCGATACGCACGGTTGCTGAGGCGGTGGCTGCCCGGTGGGGGGATCACCGGGCGGGGTTGTGGTGCGGGGAGCGGGTCTACAGTCACCACGAGGTGGCCGGAGGGGCCGCCGCCCGGGCGGCTCTGCTCGCCGATCTGCTGCCGGCCGGGAGTGTGCCCCACGTCGGTGTGCTGCTCGACAACACCCCTGAGTTCCCGCTCTGGCTGGGCGCGGCCGCGCTGGCCGGGGCCGCCGTCGCCGGGATCAATCCGACCCGGCGGGGCAGCGAACTCGCCCAGGACATCATGCACACCGAGTGCCCGGTACTGGTCACCGAGCGGGCTCGGCTGCCGCTGCTCGACGGACTCGAACTGCCGGGCGTCCGGATCCTCGTCACTGACGGACCGGAGTACGGCGGCCTGCTCGCCCCCTATCTCGGCGCCTTCCCGGACGCCTCCCGGGCCCGCCCCGCCGACCGGATGCTGCTCTACTTCACCTCGGGCTCCACGGGGGCTCCCAAGGCCGCGCTCTGCTCCCAGGGCAGGCTCGCCGCGGCCGGGCGGTCGCTGGTGACGCAGTTCGGGCTGTCCGCCGACGACGTGCACTACGTCTGCATGCCGATGTTCCACGGCAACGCGGTGATCGCCGACTGGGCCCCCGCGCTGGTGACGGGCGCCGGGGTGGCGTTACGGCGGCGGTTCTCGGCGTCGGGCTTCCTGGCCGACGTGCGCCGGTACCGGGCCACCTACTTCACCTACGTCGGCCGCGCGGTGCAGTACGTACTGGCCACCGAGCCACGCGCCGACGACCGCGAGAACCCGCTGCGGCTCGGCTTCGGGACCGAGGCCGGGGCCGTGGACGCGGCGGCCTTCGAGGAACGGTTCGGGGTGCGGCTGGTCGAGGGGTACGGGTCCTCCGAGGGCGGGGCGGCCGTCCAGTGGTCGCCGGGGACCCCGGCCGGGGCGGTGGGGCGGGCGGCGCCCGGTCTCGTCGTACTCGACCAGGAGTCGGGCGCGGAGTGCCCGGCGGCCGTCTTCGACTCCGGCGGGCGGCTGCTCAACGGGGAGCGGGCGATCGGGGAGCTGGTGAACCGGGCGCCGAACCCCTTCGAGGGGTACTGGCGCAACCCCGGCGCGGAGGCCGAGCGGCGGCGGGGAGGCTGGTACTGGACCGGGGACCTCTTCTACCGGGACGCGGACGGCTACCTGTACTTCGCGGGGCGCACCGACGACCGGATCCGGGTCGACGGGGAGAACCTGGCCGCCGCGATGATCGAGAACATCCTGGCGCGGTACGAGGGGGCGGACGCCGTCGCCGTGTACGGGGTACCGGATCCGGTGACCGGGGACCAGGTGATGGCGACGGTCGCCGGGCGGTTCGAGCCGCTGGACTTCGCCGAGTTCCTGCTGGCCCAGCCCGACCTGGGGACGAAGATGGCGCCCCGGTTCGTCCGGGTGGTGGAGCGGATGCCGGTGACGGCCACCAACAAGATCCAGCGGGCCGCGCTGCGCGGCGAGGGGGTGCGGTGCCCGGACCCGGTGTGGTGGCGGCCGCCGGGGGAGCGGACGTACCGCAGGCTGACCCCCGAGGAGGCCGCGGCCTGGTGTCCGGACGGCGCACCGGGTACCGCGCGCCGCTGAGCGCGCGGGCCTGCCCGGAAGGCCGTAATGCGTGCACACCCGGGCAACTCGCCCCGTGTTAGCGTCCGTTGCCGCGACGATCGACCTGGGCGGCTACCCCGAGAGGAGCCATCGACATGGCACACCACGTCTCCGGTCTGGGCATCAGCCCCACGAGCATGGATCCCAGGAGCCACATCACCGACGTCTACGTGTTCCAGCAGCCGGGGGACGCGGAACGGACGGTCCTGGTGATGAACATCAACCCGCACTCGCCGATCACGGCCGACGCCGTCGACTCCGAGTCGGTATACGAGTTCGGCGTGGACAACGACGGTGACGCGGTGAACGACGTCGCCCTGCGGGTGCGCTTCTCGCCGGTGGCGGCGTACACGCAGACCGCGAGCGTGCAGCTGGCGGCGGGGCGGGACGCGGCGGCCGACGTCGAGGCGGGGGAGACGGTCATCGCGCACGCCCCGGTCACCTTCGGCACGGAGCCGGAGATCACCGAGGCCGGCGGCTTCCGGTTCTTCGCCGGGCTGCGCAGCGACCCGTTCTTCGCCGACCCGGTCGGCGCCGGGAACGGCTTCCAGTGGACCGGCAAGGACTTCTTCGCCGACAAGAACGTGTTCGGCATCGTGCTGGAGGTCCCGAACGCCGTGCTCGGCCCGGAGCCGCGGGTCGGCGTCTGGGGCCGGGTCCTGGTCCCGCACGACGGCCGGCTGGTCCAGGGCGACCGGGCGGGCCGCCCCGGCATCGACAACAACTTCAACCAGAACGACGACGACAAGCGGGTCTGGAACCAGCAGGAGCCGTCGAAGGACCGCGAGCTCTTCCTGGACAAGTTCGCGCACGTCTTCGAGCACGGCGGCCACCCCCGGGACCGGGCGGTCGCCCTCGCCGAGGGACTGCTCCCCGACCTCCTGACGTACGACCGCACGAGCGCCGACGGCTTCCCGAACGGCCGCAACCTCACCGACGACGTCATCAACCTGGGGATCGCCCAGCTGAGCAACGGCGCCGTGCCCCACGACGGACTGGCGCCCCACGACGACCTGCGCGCCGACTTCCCCTTCCTGGGGGACCCGCACTGACGGCAGGGGCACACTGACGGCAGGGGCACACGCGCACGAAAAAATGACCTGGGGTGTGAGAACCCCAGGTCATTCATGGTGCGCCGCCAGGGACTCGAACCCCGGACCCGCTGATTAAGAGTCAGCTGCTCTAACCAACTGAGCTAGCGGCGCATGACTCTCGCCGACCATCCGAACCTCGTTCTCGCGGTGGCGACGAAGAAAATACTACCTGGTCCGCGGGGGTGCTTCCGACCACGGGGCCGGGCCGCCGGGACGGGCCCTAGATGGCGAGGGACAGCAGGAGGGGAGCCGCGCCACGGTTCAGGGTGTCGGCGGCCTGGCGGAGCCGGTGGGCGTGCTCGACCGGGAGGGACAGGGCCAGGCAGCCCACGGCCGAACCGGCCGTGATCGGGACCGCCGCGCACACCGTGCCGATCGCGTACTCCTGGAGGTCCAGGACGGGCACCGTCGGCGGCTGCGCCTCCAGGCGGGAGAGCAGCAGCTTGTCGCTGGTGATGGTGCGCGAGGTGAGGCGGGCCATCTTGTGCCGGGAGAGGTGGTCGCGGCGGGCGTTGTGGTCGAGCTGGGTGAGCAGGCTCTTTCCGATCGCGGTGGCGTGCGCGGAGGAGCGGAAGTCCACCCACTCGTTGACCGCGGGGGTGGCCGGGCCGGCCGCGAACGGGCCGATCCGCACCTCGCCGTCGACGTACCGGCTGAGGTACACGGCGGCGCCCACCGAGTCGCGCAGCCGGTCGAGGGTCCCCTGGAGCTGCTCGCCGAGGGCCCGCTCCCGGTCGTGCGCGGAGCCGAGGCGGCGCAGGGTCTCGCCGGTGACGTAGGCGCCGTCCGTGACCTGCTCGACGTAGCCCTCGCGGCGCAGCATGCGCAGCAACCCGGTCAGCCGCTCGGGTTCCAGGCCGGTCAGGCGGGCCAGCTCGGTGTCGGTGACGCCGGCGGAGTGCCGTGCCACCGTCTCCAGGACACGCAGGGCGTCCTGGGCGGAGTGGTACGGGGCGGTCGGCTCGTGCTTCAGCGCCACGGTGGTCCCCCTGCGCTCGCTAGGCACTGCTACTGTCTGGCCGCGGTCCGGATGACGGATCCCCTCCACGATAACGGGCAAGCGGCCGAAACGGAGGGGGTGTTGAGGAGATTCCGGCGCTCCCAACTGCGACGCAGACCCGCTGGCATATGCCAGCGGAATGCCCCGGCCGCCGGACCTCGCCTGATCGTGCGTTCACTTCCTGTAGTCACGGGACTGCGTTGGGAAACTTTTAGGACCGAGCGATGGAAATATCTACAGCACCGCGCTGAGGAACTCCCGGGTCCGCTCCTGCTCGGGGTCGCTGAAGATCCGCTCCGGCGGACCCGCCTCGATGATCCGGCCCGAGTCGAACATCAGGACCTGGTCGGAGATGTCACGGGCGAAGTTCATCTCGTGGGTCACGCAGAGCATCGTGATGTCGGTGGTGCGTGCGATGTCCCTGAGCAGGTCGAGCACGCCCGCGACCAGCTCGGGGTCGAGCGCCGAGGTCACCTCGTCGAGGAGCAGCACCTTCGGCCGCATGGCCAGCGCCCGGGCGATCGCGACCCGCTGCTGCTGGCCGCCGGAGAGCTTCGTCGGCCGGGCGTCGGCCTTGTCGGCGAGGCCCACCAGGTCCAGCAGCTCCCGGGCGCGCGCCTCCGCCTCGTCCTTGGACAGGCCGAGCACGGTAACCGGCGCCTCGGTGATGTTGCGCAGCACGGTCATGTTCGGGAACAGGTTGAACTGCTGGAACACCATCCCGATCTGCTTGCGGACCTCCCGCAGCTCCTTCTCCGACGCCGGGAAGAGGCGCTGCCCGTCGACGGTGATGGTGCCGGTGTCCGGCTTGGTCAGGGTCATCAGCAGCCGCAGGATGGTGGTCTTGCCGGACCCGGAGGGCCCGATCAGGGTGACGTGCCGGCCCGCCTGCACGCTCAGGTCGAGCCCGTCCAGGACGGTGTTGTCGCCGAACCGCTTGGTGATCCCCTCCAGACGGATGAGTTCGGCGGACGTGGTGCCGGCCGCGGCCGGCTGCTGATCGCTCTGCTTGCTGGTCTCAACGGACAAGGCGACGCTCCAGGGTGCGCAGGAGAAGGGAGGCGAGGTAGGAGATGACGATGAAGGCGACGCCGATCACCGTCACCGGCTCGGTGAACTGGAAGTGCTGCTGGGAGAAGAGCCGCGCCTGGCCGAGCATCTCGAGGACGGTGATCGACATCAGGATCGGTGTGTCCTTGAGCATCGAGATCACGTAGTTGCCGAGCGGCGGCACCACCCGGCGCAGCGCCTGCGGCAGGATCACCACCGCCCAGGTGCGCCGGGCCGGCAGGCTGAGCGCCGTCGCCGCCTCCCACTGGCCGGCCGGCACCGCCTCGATGCCGGCCCGGTAGACCTGCATGGTGTACGTCGAGTAGTGCAGGCCGATCGCGAAGACCCCGGTGGTCAGCGCGGAGAAGGTCAGGCCCCACTCGGGCAGCACGTAGAACAGGAAGAACAGCTGCACCAGCAGCGGGGTGTTGCGCACGAACTCGGTCACCACCCCGACCGGCCAGCGCACCCATCTGGTGGGCGTCCGCATCAGCAGCGTCCACACCAGCCCGAGCGTGAACGAGATCAGCGAACCGAGGGCCAGCGCCTGCAGGGTGACCAGCAGGCCGTCCCAGAAGTGCGGCATGAACTCGCTGACGGCACTCCAGTCCCACTTCACGCGACACCACCGACCCCGGTCGTCTCCCTGCGCTTGGCCGCCCGCGCCGTGCGCTCGTTCCCCGGGTCCTTGCCGACCCCGGCCTTCAGCCGCTTCTCGAGTCCACGCATCAGCCGGGTGATGACGAACGCGATCACGAAGTAGATGACCAGCAGATACGAGTAGATGTGCGCGCTCTCCTGCAACGCCAGCCGCACCAGGTTCCCGCTGAAGGCGAGGTCACCCATGCCGGTGATCGACACCAGCGCGGTGCCCTTGAGCAGCTCGACGAGCAGGTTGCAGTACGACGGGATCATCTCCGGCACGGCCTGCGGCAGCAGGATCAGCCGCAGCCGCTGCCAGGGCGTGAAGCTGAGCGCGATCCCGCCCTCCTTCTGCGCCGGGTCGACCGCGTTCAGCGCCCCGCGCACGATCTCCGAGCCGTACGCGCCGTACGTCAGCCCGAGCGCCAGGGTGCCCGCCCACAGCGGCACCAGCTGCCAGCCGAACGCGACCGGCAGCACGAAGAACACCCAGAAGATCATCACCAGCGCCGAGGTGCCGCGGAACACCTCGGTGTACAGGCCGGCGAGGAACCGGACGAACCAGAGCCGGTTCGTCCGCGTCACGCCCACCACGAGGGCCACGGCCGTCATCAGCAGCCCGCTGAGCACGAGCAGCTGGAGGGTGGTCCAGGTGCCCTTGATCACGAGTTCCCAGAGTCCCGAGGTCATCCGCTCTTGCCTCCCCCGCACAGCTCCTTCGCCGTCAGGTCGGTCATCTCGGCCTGGGTGAAGCCGAACGGCTTCAGGATCCGCAGCAGTTCGCCGGTCTGCTTCAGCTTGCGCAGCTCCGCGTTGAAGGCGTCCCGCAGCCGCGTCTCCGCCGACCGGAACGCGAACGCGCCCCCGTCGACATGCGGTTTGCCGCCCACGAGCGGCGCGAACGGCTTGGTCGCCTCGGCCTTGGCGGACTTCTTGACGACCTCCCGGACGGTGACCGCGGTCCCGGCGAACACGTCGACGCGCCCCGCCTCCACCGCGTTCAGCCCGGCGACCTGGTCGGGAACGATCAGGATGTCGCTCTCCTTGTACCCGGCCTCGACCGCGTACTGGATCTCCGCGTAGCCCGTCCCCGTGGCGAACTTCGCCTTCTTGGCGACGACGTCCCGGTAGTCGTGCAGTCCCTTGGGGTTGCCCTTCCGCACGACGAACGAGTCGAGCATCTGGTAGTCCGGGTCGGCGAAGATGACCTGCGCGCACCGCTCCGGGTTGACGTACATCCCGGCGGCCACGACATCGAACTGCTGCGAATTCAGTCCGGGAATCAGCGAACCGAACTCGGTGGGCACCGGCTGCACCTTGTCGACCCCGAGCCGCTTGAAGACCGCCTTCGCCAACTCCGGTGCCTCACCGGTCAGACGGCCGTCCTTGTCGATGTACCCGAAGGGGATCTCACCGGCGATCCCGAGCCGCACGACACCCTGGGCACGCAGGCGTTGCAGCAGGTCACCGCCCTTGGTGGTGGAGGCGGTGGCCACCCTTGTGCACCCGGCGGCGGCGAGGGCGCCGACGGCCGCGGCGCCCGCGAGCACCGCCCGCCGAGAATGTCTGGGTTCATACCCAGATGTGTCTGTGTCGTTCCCATGTGGTGGAGCCATGGCGGCGCGGCTACCCGGGCCCATCCGACTTATGCACCATGGATTGCATGGGCAATCGACACATCGAAGTCTCGCTGGTCAAGCGTGGAGTCACCGCCACGGCCCGCCTCCTGGACGACCGCGCGCCGCTCACCTGCGCCGCCGTCTGGAACGCTCTGCCGCTCTCCGGGGACGTGTACCACGCCAAGTACGCACGTAACGAGATCTACGCACTGTTCCCGCCATTCGCGGAGACGGAACCGCCCCTGGAGAACCCGACCGTCACGCCCGTCCCCGGCGACCTCTGCTACTTCTCCTTCGCCGGCACGGAGTTGGCCACCCGGGCCTACGGCTACGACCGGGAGGTACGCCCCGGCACCACCCTGGTCGACCTGGCCGTCTTCTACGAACGCAACAACCTGCTGCTCAACGGGGACGTGGGCTGGGTGCCGGGGATCGTCTGGGGAGAGATCACCGAAGGCCTTCCCGAACTGGCGGACGCCTGCAACGACCTGTGGCGCACGGGCGCGGCGGGCGAGACGCTGACGTTCCGCAGGGCGTAGCCCGGCCCCGAGGCCGTCCCCTCGCCACTGCCGTACCGGCCGCGACGGTGCCAGGCCGCCACGGCGCTAGGCCGCTACGGCGCCTGCCGGCGGGGCCGTGGCCACCCCCGCCCGGTACAGCGCGTGGGCCGCTCGCAGCACCAGGTCGTCGCGGTGGCGGGCGGCGATGATCTGGAGGCCCACCGGCAGCCCGGCGGCGTCCTTCCCCACCGGGACCGTCGCCGCCGGCTGCTGGGTCAGGTTGAAGGGGTAGGTGAACGGGGTCCAGCCCGTCCAGCGGCGGTGGCCCGAGCCACCCGGGACCTCGCGGCCCGCCTCGAACGCCGTGACCGGCAGGGTCGGTGTCACCAGCAGGTCGTGGCGTTCGTGGAAGAGACCCATCCGGCGGCCCAGGTCCATCCGGACGTCCACCGCGGCGAGATAGTCGAGCGCGCTCAGCCGGGCACCGGCCGCGGAGATCTCCCGCAGCCCCGGGTCGAGCGACGCGCGCTGCTCGGGGGAGAGCCGCTGCGTCACCCGGGCCGCGCCCGCGAACCACAGCGTGTGGAACGCCGCCACCGGATCGCTGAAGTCCGGGTCGGCCTCCTCCACGTACGCCCCCAGCCCGGCCAGCCCGGACACCGCGCGCCGGACCGCCGACGCGACCGCGGGATCCACCGCCACCTGCCCGCCAAAGGCCGGCGAGAAGGCCACCCGCAGGCCGCGCACGCCCTCGTCGAGGACCGCCGAGAAGGGCCCCGGCGCCGGCGGGAGAGCCGACCAGTCCCGGGCGTCGGGGGCGCCGATCACGTCGAGCAGCAGGGCCGCGTCGGCCGCGTCCCGGGTCATCGGACCCACGTGCGAGAGCGTGCCGAAGGCGCTCGCGGGATGGAGCGGGACCCGGCCGTACGTCGGTTTCAGGCCGAAGATCCCGCAGAACGCGGCCGGGATCCGGACGCTGCCGCCGCCGTCCGTGCCCAGGGACAGCGGGCCCGCGCCCAGGGCGACGGCCGCCGCGCTGCCACCGCTGGAGCCGCCGGCGGTGCGCGAGGGGTCGTACGGGTTGCGGGTGATCCCGGACAGCGGGGAGTCGGTCACGCCCTTCCAGCCGTACTCCGGAGTGGTCGTCTTGCCGACGAACACCGCGCCGTGCTCGCGCAGCCGGGCGACCGAGGGCGCGTCCTCGTCCCAACTCCCGGACAGGGAGACGGTTCTGGAGCCGCGCAGGGTCGGATGGCCGCGCAGCAGCAGGATGTCCTTCACCGTCACCGGCACCCCGTCCAGCAGGCCCCGCGGCTCGCCCCGCCGCCACCGCTCCTGCGAGGCGCGGGCCCGCGCCAGGGCGTCCTCCTCCAGGAGACGGACGAACGCGTTGACCGCCGGCTGGATCCGCGCCGCCCGCTCCAGGACCGCCCGGGTCACCTCCACGGGGCCGAACTCGCCCTCGCGGTAGCCGTCCAGGAGTCGTCGGGCGGTGAGGTCGGTCAGCTCCATGGGCCCCTCCCGAGGGTCAGTGACCTGGCACGTATCCGCGCTTCTTGTCGACCACGTTCAGCAAGGATCTGCCCGCCGCCCAGCGCTCGTACAACTCCACGAACTGGTCGGCCAGGTCGTCCTGCCAGCCGACCGTGTCACCGCTCATGTGCGGGGAGACGACCAGACCCGGCGCCCCCCACAACGGGCTGTCGGCGGGGAGGGGTTCGGTGGCGAAGACGTCCAGGGCCGCGGCGGCGATCCAGCGGCTGGTGAGCGCCTGGACGAGCGCGTCCTCGTCGACCAGCGGGCCCCGGCCGACGTTGATGAAGCAGGCCGACGGCTGCATCACACCGAAGCGGCGCGCGTCGAACATGCCGTGCGTCTGCTCGGTCAGCGGGGCGGCGGCGATCACCCAGTCCGCCCGGGACATGAGCCGGTCCAGGTCCTCGGGGCCGTGGATGCCGGTCCGCGGCACCCGGCCGACCAGCGCGGTCGTGACACCGAGCGCCTTCAGGGTGCGGACGATCGCCCGCCCGATCGGCCCGGAACCGACCACGCAAGCCCGCGTGCCGGCCACCCGGCGCGCCTCGCGGTGCCGCCAGGTCCGCTCCCGTTGCAGGTCGAGAGTCCGGGGCAGGTCCTTGGCGAGCGCCAGCACCAGCGCCGCCACGTACTCGGCGATCGGCTCGTCGAAGACCCCGCGCGCGTTGGTGACGACCGTGTCGGACGCGGCCAGCTCGGGGCTCATCAGATGGTCCACGCCCGCGCTCGCGGTGTGCACCCAGCGCGGCCGGGGCCCCGGCCCCGGCCAGGCCTCGCGCACCGCGCGCGAGGCGAAGTCCCAGACCAGGAGGACGTCGGCGGCCGGCAGCCGGGCGGCGAGTCCGGCCGCGTCGGTGCGCACGATCCGGGCGCGGCCGGTGAGCCGGCCGAGGCGAGGCGGCGGGTCGGCGTCGAGGACCAGCACGGTGGGCACAGGCGGCGTCATTTCGGGGCGGTCTCCCGGCGTCCGGTAGCGTCCGACATGGGCGGATGGCACGTCTGAGATGCGCGGATTGACCGCGCTCGCACCCGACCCTACCTTCGTCAACACGGGCGTGTCCGTAGACCGTTGCCCTCTCGTCTTCCAGTGTGAGGCCGGTGAGCCCCATGGACGTCTCCTTTCTGGGCGGGCCCCGTCCCCAGCGCGGTGTGGGCGTCGTGGCGCCCTTCGACTTCGCGCTCGACCGCGAGCTGTGGCGCTGGGTCCCGGACGACGTCTCCCTGCACCTGACCAGGACTCCCTTCGTGCCCGTCGAGGTCAGCCTCGACCTGGCCCGGCTGGTCAGCGAGCACGAGACGCTCGGCGAGGCGGTGCGCGCGCTGACCGCCGTGGCGCCCGAGGTCGTCGCCTACGCCTGCACCTCCGGCAGCTTCGTCGGCGGGATCGCCGGCGAGCGCGCGATGTGCGAGGCGATGACCCGCTCCGGCGCGGTGCCCTCCCTCACCACCTCCGGCGCGCTCCTCGACGCGCTGACCGAGCTGGGCGTACGGCGGCTGGCGCTGGTCACCCCGTACACCGAGTCGGTGACCCGGGTCCTCGCGCAGTACGTGGCGGAGGCGGGCGTACGGGTCGCGGGCTGCGCGTTCATGGGGCTGACCCGGCACATCTGGCAGGTGCCGTACCGGGAGGTGGTGGCCATGGCACGGCGGGCGGTACGGCCCGGGGCCGCCGACGCACTGTTCATCTCCTGCACC
This sequence comes from Streptomyces arenae, assembly GCF_022343545.1. Classification (NCBI taxonomy): domain Bacteria; kingdom Bacillati; phylum Actinomycetota; class Actinomycetes; order Kitasatosporales; family Streptomycetaceae; genus Streptomyces; species Streptomyces arenae. The sequence continues at coordinate 234,450 of NZ_JAKQYH010000043.1, read as the reverse complement.
AACCTCCCCACCTACGACGTCATCCCCCAGCTGGAGGCCGAGCTGCGCGTTCCCGTCCTGTCGGCCAACCAGGTCACGATGTGGGCGGCGCTGCGCAGGCTGGGTACCCGAGCGGTTGGGCCCTATCAGACGCTGGTCCGTCATCCCGACGGATCCGTGCCGCGGGAGTGGCCCGTACTGCCGGAAGAACAGCAGGAAGGGTGGACATGACAGCGCTCGGACTCCTCTACCCGGGGCACTCCGCCGAGGACGACTATCCCCGTATCGAGCAGCTCCTCGGCAGCGACATCCGGGTGGACGTCGTCCACACCGACATCGGTGAGGACGCGCACCGGGTGGACGCGCTCCGCGAGATGGGTTCCGCCGACCGGCTCGCCGCCGGGGTGGCGGAACTGCGGCTCGCGGGCGCGGACGCGGTGGTGTGGGCTTGCACCAGCGGAAGCTTCGTGTACGGCTGGGAGGGCGCCCAGCAGCAGGTCCGCGACCTCGCCCGGGCGGCCGGGCTGCCGGCGTCGGCGACGCCCTTCGCGTTCGTGCACGCGGCGCGGGAGCTCGGCGTACGACGGGTGGCGGTCGGCGCGACCTACCCGGACGACGTGGCCCAGCTCTTCGCGGACTTCCTGCGGGCCGGCGGCCTGGAGGTGACCGGCGTGCGCTCCGCGGGGATCGTCACGGCGGCCGAGGTGGGGACGTGGGGGGAGGAGGAGGTCCTCACGCTGGCGCGCGCCGCGGACGCGGGCGGGCCCGAGGCGGTGCTCCTGCCGGACACGGCACTGCACACGGCGGCGCATCTGCCGCTGCTGGAGAAGGCGCTGTCCAAGCCGGTGCTCACGGCGAACCAGGTGACGGTGTGGGAGGGGCTGCGCCTGGCGGACCGCCGAGTGAACGCGCCGGCCCTGGGCACCCTCTTCACCCGCGAACCCCTCGTACAGGCCTGACCGCCCCACCGCACCAGGGAGCCCCGCCCCTGACCCCCGGCCCCTCGCCCAGCGCCCCGCAGGGGCGCGGGGAACTGCGCGATCAGCCCCCGCCCGCCCGCAGCCGCGATACGACAGTGAGTGGCGGGGACCTTGCGCGATCGGCCCCCGCCCGCCCGCGGCCGCGATACGGCAGCGAGCCGCGGAATAAACGGAGACCACCTCCTGTTATCGCCTCTCAGTACAGCTCACGGCGGCAAACAGGAGGCTCTCACCGTGTCGGCAGACGAGATCCGGGGCATCACGCACGGGACCGCCCCCGTCCCCCTCTCCGTACTGGACCTGGTGACCGTCGGCACCGGCAGTACCGCCACCGACGCCCTCCGCACCAGCGTCGACCTCGCACGGCTCGCCGAGGCGCGCGGCTTCCACCGGTACTGGGTCGCCGAGCACCACTCGATGCCCGGCGTGGCCTCCTCCTCGCCCGCCGTGATCCTCGCCCACCTCGCCGCCTACACGGAGCGCATCCGGCTCGGCTCGGGCGGGGTCATGCTGCCCAACCACGCCCCCCTCGTCATCGCCGAGCAGTTCGGCACGCTGGAGGCCATGGCCCCGGGACGGGTCGACCTCGGCCTCGGCCGGGCGCCGGGCACCGACGGGGCCACCGCCGCCGCGCTGCGCCGCACCCAGACCCTCAATGAGGGCGCCGACGACTTCCCGCAGCAGCTGGCCGAGCTGACCCGGTTCCTGGACGACGACTTCCCGGACGGGCACCCGTACCGGCGGATCCACGCGATCCCCGGGCCGGTCCAGAGCACCACCCCGGGCGGTGTCCAGTCCCCGCACCGGCCGCCGGTCTGGCTGCTCGGCTCCTCCGGGTTCAGCGCCCGGCTGGCCGGCATGCTCGGGCTGCCGTTCGCCTTCGCGCACCACTTCTCCGCGCAGAACACGATCCCGGCCCTCGACCTGTACCGCGAGTCCTTCAGCCCGTCCGCCGTCCTCGACGAGCCCTACGCCCTCATCGGCGTCTCCGTGCTGGCCGTGGACGAGGAGCGCGAGGCCCGGCGGCAGGTACGGGCCGGCGCGCTGAACATGGTGCGGCTGCGCACCGGGCGGCCCGGTCTGTTCCCGGACCCCGACGACGTCGAGAACCACGAGTTCTCCCCGATGGAGGAGGAGTTCGTGCACTCCTGGACGTCCAACATCGTGCACGGCACCGCGGACGAGGTCCGCGCCGGCCTCGACGACCTCCAGAAGCGCACCGGCGCCGACGAGCTGATGCTCACCACGCACGCCCACCGCGGCGAGCTGCGCCTGCGCTCCTACGAACTGGTCGCCGACGCCTACGGATTGCCGACCGGGGTGTCCGCGTAGCTGCGGGTGTCCAGCAGTTCGGAGATGCGGTCCGCCGTCACCGGCCGAGAGTACAGCCACCCCTGGCCGGTGTCGCAGCCGATGTGACGCAGCCGCGAGGCCTGCGCCGACGTCTCGACGCACTCCGCGGTGACGGTGAGTCCCAGCCGGTGGGCCAGCTGGATCATCGCCTCCACCACCACCTCGTCCGCCGGGTTCGGGCGGTCGCCCGGGTCGTCGTACTGGAAGCCCCGGACGAATGAGCCGTCCAGTTTGAGGACGGAGACCGGGAGCCGGCTGAGGTACGCCAGGTTCGAGTAGCCGGTGCCGAAGTCGTCGATGGCGATCCGGACGCCCATGTCGCTGAGGGCCTGGAGGGCCTGGAGCGGGCGGCCCGCCGAGCCCATGACCGCCGACTCGGTGAGTTCCAGTTGCAGCAGGTGCGGGGCCAGTCCGGTCTCGGCGAGGGTCTCGGCCACGTCCGCGACCAGGTCGGAGTCCCAGACCTGGCGGACGGCGACGTTGACGCTGACGAAGATCGGCGGCCCGGCCGGGTGGTCCAGCTGCCAGCGGCGGGCCTGCCGGCAGGCGGTGGTCAGGGCCCAGCGGCCGAGCGGGACGATCGAACCGTCCTCCTCGGCCAGTCCGATGAACCGATTCGGCGTCAAGGTCCCGAACTGCGGATGGTGCCAGCGGATCAGCGCCTCGACGCCGCTGAGCCGTCCGTCCCCCATACCCACCAGCGGCTGGTACTCGAGCGCGAACTCCCCTCGCTCGATGGCCGGGCGGAGGGTGGACGAGAGTGCCTGACGGGTCACCAGGTGGGCGTTGCGCTCCGGGTCGAAGAGCGTCCAGCGGGACTTGCCGTCGGCTTTCGCCCAGTACAGGGTCGTGTCGGCGGCCTGCATCAGACCGGTCGCGGTGGTGCCGGCGGCATGCCGTTCCACCACTCCGATCGACGCCGACAGCGACAGCCGCTGGCCGGCCAGGTCGAACGGCGCCTGGAGGGCGGCCAGCGCCGACTCGGCCAGGTCGGCCAGCTGTTCGGTGCCCGTGGAGTCCTCGACCAGCAGCGCGAACTCGTCGCCGCCGAGCCGGGCCACCAGCGGCGCCCCGGCCCGCGCGAAGCCGGCCTCGTCGGCGATCCTGGTCAGCCGCTCGGCGACAGCGGCCAGCAGCCGGTCGCCGACCCGGTGGCCGAGGGTGTCGTTGACCGCCTTGAAGCCGTCCAGGTCGAGATAGCACAGGCCGATCCGGCCGGTGCCGCTGCGCTCGTACGACTCCGCCTCCAGCGCGGCCGAAAGGCGCTCGAAGAACAGCGACCGGTTGGGCAGCCGGGTCACCGGGTCGTGCATCTGCAAATGCCTCAGCCGGGACTGGAGTTCACGGCGGTCGCTGATGTCGGTGACCGAGATCAGCACCCCCGGCACACCCTTGGCCAGCGGGGCGATGGTCACCTGGACCCACACCGAGTGCCCGTCGGGATGCTTCAGCCGCCGGGTGCAGCGCAGCTTGGCCTGCCGGCCGCGCAGCACCTCGCGGTAGGCGTGCCAGGTGCGGGCGTCGGAGGCGAGGTCCACCAGATCCGCGGCCACCCGCCCGGCAAGTCCGGCCGGATCGGCGCCGATCAGCGTGGCGAAGGCCTCGTTGGCGGCGCCGACGAGGCCTTCGCCGTCGACCACGATCATGGGCAGCGCGGCGGCCGAGAAGGCGTACTCGTAGGTCCTCAGTTCTGTCGTCTCGTACGACTTCCGATAGCTCTTGTCACTCTCTGTGACGGCGGACCGGTCGAGGTCTGCCGCGGGCGTCGGCCCTTCGGACGTTCCGCTCACCGCTCGCTCCCGCAGTGCACTCGATCTCTGTCCGTGCAGGAAAGTCTGCCGATCATAGAGGCTGGCCCGAGGGCCGTGCAGCCACTGTCCAGTGTCCACGATGAACCGGTGGTTCTGACAGATCGTTTCTGCCCGCACCTGGACGGGTTCTTGAGGCGCACGACCACTTGTGACGGTCCGTGAGCGTGTCGGGGTGTCGGCCGTTCGGGTCTCTCCGTGGCAAGCAGGGGGTTCCTCACCCTTCTGGTGCAGATAAACAGGTCATAACGCGACAAATGCCCGCAGGCTGGGTCCGGTGTCCCGCGAACCGCCTCCGGAGGTCCTTCCGTGCCGCGTCTCCTGCTGCGCAGCAGCGCCGCCGTGTTCACCACGATGTCAGCGCTCGTCGCGACGACGATCCTGACCGGGCCGTCGGTGGCCGAGCCGTTCTCCACGGCCCCCTGCGCCCTGCCCCGCACGGACGCGCACCACTCCGAGGGCGTCGACACCTGGAACCCCGACTACACCCGCCCGACCCACCCGCTGTCGGCCGTGATGGTGTTCCTCTCCTTCCCGGACGCCACTCCGCGGACCACCCCAGCGGAGCTGGCCGCCGACCACTTCCCGGCCACCAGCCGCTTCTACGAGCGCGCCTCCTACGGGAAGTTCACCATCCGGGCGCACCCGCTGACGCACTGGCTGCGGATGCCCCGGCCGTCGGTCGCGTACGGCATACAGCGCGACTGGAGCATGCCGCTGCGGGCCGCCTACCTGCGGGACGCGTTCGCGGTGGCCGATCCGGTGGTCGACTTCGCGCACTACGACGTCGTGTACTTCGTGGCCGATCCGGACGCGCCCGGCGTCGACTCGGACGCCACGAAGGTGGTCAACCTGGACACCCCGGCACACGTCGACGGGACGGACGTCCGGCGGGTGGTCACCGTCTTCGAGAAGCATCCGCCGGACCGGCTGGTTCTCGCCCATGAGACCGGGCACGTCTTCGACCTCCCCGACCTCTACCACCGTCCGGTGGACGGCAAGGGCGACTGGGACACGTACGTCGGCGACTGGGACCTGATGGGCAGCCAGTTCGGTCTGTCCCCGGACTTCTTCGGCTGGCACAAGTGGAAGCTGGGATGGCTGGATCCGCGCCAGGTGGTGTGCGTGAAGGGGACCGGACCGACCCGGCTGACCCTGGAGCCGCTGTCCGCCGGGCCCGGGGTGCCGCAGCAGGGCGCCGCGGGCGCGCCGGCGTTCGGGCTCGGCGACGGCACCAAGCTGGCGGTGGTGCGCACCGGTCCGGACAGCGCGCTGGCCTTCGAGGCGCGCGGTGCGGCGGGCAACGACAGCGCGACCTGCCGGCAGGGCGTCCTGGTCTACCGGGTCCGTGACGAGACGGCCTCCGGCGGCGGCCCGGTCGAGGTGATCGACGCGCATCCGCGTACCGAGGCATGCTGGGAGAACTCGGTCTACCCGCCACTGGCCGACGCCCCGGTCGCCCTCGGTGAGAGCTTCACGGTGCCGGGGGAGGGGGTGAAGGTGGACGTGGAGGGACGCACGGCGTCCGGCGCCTGGAACGTGAAGATCACGCCCAGGCAGCTGGCCTGACCGGAGAGGACGCACGATGACGGATGGGCCAGGCTCCACTGGAGCCTGGCCCATCCGTCATCTACTTCGCGTGCGCCGCCAGGGACTCGAACCCCGGACCCGCTGATTAAGAGTCAGCTGCTCTAACCAACTGAGCTAGCGGCGCCTGCTGACGTCGTAGACCTTAGCATCCTGATCGGCGGGAGGAAAAATCGATATGCGCACGGTCGGCCGGGCCGCCCGTACCGCCGCCCAGAGCAGGATCTCGGGGCCGGGCAGCCACGGGTGCCGGGTGTCCGGGGCGACCAGCCAGCGGGCGTCGGCCGGGGCCGGACCGTGGTCGCCGTTGAGTGCCGGGACGGTCACCGCGTCGCCGGTGCCGTGGCACAGCAGCGGTGGTACGGCCTGGCCGCGGCCGCCCCACTCCTCCCAGTCCAGCAGCGAGGGCAGCCGGGCGGCGGTGCCCGGGGCGGCGAACAGGAGCATCCGGCCCCGGAACACCGCGACCGGCCCGGATCCCGGCCCCTCGTCCCACAGCCGGTCCAGCATGCGGCGGCCGTGCATCGCCGGGGCGTTCACCACGTCGAACGCGGCGCCGCAGGGCAGGACGACCGGGGCGTCCGGCCGCTCCTCCCAGAAGGCGAGCGTGCTCCGCGGATACGTTCCTGCGGAGGCGAGCCAGGCGGCTCCGTCGGAGGTGATCCCGGCCGCGTCGCCGCGGTCGCCGTGGTGGCCGGGGAAGGTCTCGTACGGTGTGCTGCTCATAGGGATGTGATACCCCTCGTGAGTGCCCGCTCGCCGTGAGTTGCCGGAAACCGGGGCGCTGCCCGGCACGGCGGGGTATCTTGCCCGCCTGGCATATGCCCCCCGGGTCGTGGCGCCCGGCCGCCCGCCCGCTACACGGGTTCCGCCCGCTACACGGGTTCCGCCGGCTCGGCCCCCTCGGCGCCCTTCAGCAGGTCCCGGCCGAACTCGACCATCTTCTTCGCGTAGTCCTCGGTCCACCCGGCCCGCTCGGCGATGTCGGCCGGGGTCAGCCGGTCGAAGCGGCGCGGGTCGGCGAGCTGGGCGGCGGCCATGGCCTGGAACTCCACCGCGCGGTCGGTGGCGACCCGGAACGCCAGGGTCAGCTCTGTCGCCCGCGCCAGCAGCGCCCCGGGGTCGTCTATCGACTCCAGCCCGAAGAAGTGCTCCGGGTCGGCGACCGCTGCCACGGGCTCGAAGAGCAGGGGCGCGGGGCGTAGCCGCGGTTCGTTCCGTCGCGGCGTGGGCTCCGCCATGTCTGGTCCTCCTCGTACGGTTCGATGGCCACCGTCCATTCTCTCGCGCCGCGCAAGGGGACCCCAGGGCCGCCGGCTCACTCTGCGTACCCCCACCCCGACCATTCAGGCCCGCCAGATCACCCGGTGTTCGGTGAGGTGGGCCAGGACCGTGTGGTTGGCCTCCCAGCCGTCCGGGGCTGGGACCGTTGGCCGCCTCCGGCGGCGGGCCGGATTTCGTCCGGCGGACGGAGGGGTGCCGCGTGGGCCCCCTGTCGGCGCGGGCGCCGGGGCGTCGGTCAGGGTCTCCAGGACACGCGGTGTTCGGTGAGGTGGGCCAGGACCGTGTGGTTGGCCTCCCAGCCGTCCGGGAACTTCACGACGGTGCCCAGCTGGACCGGTTCCGTCGACGGGTAGGCGTCCAGGAGGTCGGTCACGCCGGCCCGGCAGACCACGATGCAGGCGTGGCGGTGGCGGGAGGCCAGCACGCAGAGGCGGCCCGTCTCCAGGTGGAAGGCGGTGGCGTCGGGGCGGCCGGAGAGCGGGTGCAGGACCACCGTCACGTCGTACTCGCGGCCCTGGAGGCGGTTCGCCGTGTCCACGGTGACCTCGCTCACGCCCAGCTCGGCCAGCGCCGCGCGGACCGCCGCCGCCTGGTCGCGGTGGGCCGTGCCGACCGCCACCCGGTCGGCGGTCAGGGGCGTGGGATCCGGTGAGCGCTCCGACACGGCCGCGCCGCCCCGGTCGAGCAGCCGCCGGACCACCGTCGCCACCGCCCGCACCGCCTCCGGGTCGGTGCGCGGGGTGTGCCGGGCGGGCAGCTCGAGGAGGCCCCAGCCGGACTCCGCCGCCTCGTCGATCACCCGGTCGGGGCCGGAGCCGTCGGCGGGCACGGAGAAGGAGAGGCGGCGGTCACCGTGGCCGGTGCCGCTGCGGAACGGGGTGTACGGGTAGAACGCGCCGGAGACCAGCGGGGCCGCCGACGCCGGCAGCCGCCAGGAGACCGGGAGACGGTGCTGGGGGAGGCCCGGGTTGTGCGCGAGCAGCGTCGAGACGGCCGAGCCCGAGGGGTCGTACGACAGGCCCGCCCACTGCTCGCTGCCCACGATCGCGAACGGGTCCAGCTGGCCCGGGTCGCCCACGAACAGCGCCCGCTCGAACAGCCCGGCCACCGCGAGCAGCGAGTCCGAACGCATCTGGTACGCCTCGTCGACGATCGCGTGCCGCCAGGGCTCGTCCACCGTGACGTGCGCCCACTTCGCCGCCGTGGACAGCACGACCGGCGTGTCCCTGAGGTCCGCCGCCTTCGCCGACTTGCGGACGTTGGGCAGGTCGTCCAGCGCCTTGTCGTACGGGTCGGAGTCGCTGCTGTGCAGGCGGCCGACCGGAAGCTCCGGGTCCTTCTCGGCGAGGCGCAGCACCAGGTCGTCGACCTGGGCGTTGGTCTGCGCGACCACCATCAGCGGCCGGCCCGCGTCGGCGAGTTCGAGCGCCGCGCGGACCACCAGCGTGGACTTGCCGGCGCCCGGCGGGGAGTCCACGACCACACCCCGGTCGGTGCCGTGCAGGGTGTCGTGCAGGATCGCGGCGGTGGCGCGAGCGGCCTCGGCGCCCGGGTCGAAGGCCGTGGTCGTCGTCACAGGACGTCCTCCTGGGTCATCGCGTCGGCCGGCTCCGGCACGCCCTCGCCGGGCGGCCCGCCGTGCGTCCAGGGGGTCGCCTCCGGGTCGGGCAGCTTCGCCCCGCCGCGCTGCTCGTGCTCGAACAGGGTGAGGGTGAGCCGGTCGCCCTTCTCGGGGACCGAGCCGGGTTCCGGCTCCTTCCCCCGGCCCATCTTGTCCAGCACCCGCAGGACGACGACCCCCGGCGCCTCGTGCCCGACGAACTCCATCGACTGCGGCTTGCCGCCCAGCGAGCGGTACGTCTTCGCGCCCTCGGCCAGCTGCGGCCGGTCCTCGGTGCGCACGGTCACCAGCGGGCGCGGGCTGGGCCGCTTGCCCTCGCTGTACGCCATGACGACATCGAGGACCTCGCCCGCGAACGCCTCCCCGGACAGCCGCCGCCCCGCCATCACCAGCGGGTCGTCCAGCGCCTCCTGGGCGTCGAGCCTGGCCTGTTCGCGCTCGCGGGTGGCCAGCTTGCCGGCGGCGGTGACCGCGTCGTCCCGGCGCGGCTGCGGCGGCTCGCCGGCCAGCACCCGGTCCCGGTGCCCGGTGAACGACCAGCGGTCGCGCGTCCACCGCTCCTCGACCCTGGCCCCCTCCGGCAGCCGGTGCAGCAGGTCCAGGCCGCGCCACACCGCGTCCCAGGTGGGCCGGGTCCGGCTCGCCACCAGGTCGCGGATCTCCCGCTCGGCGGCGGTGAGGATGCCCAGCCGGGTGTCGGCCTGGAGGCCGTCCTCGGCACCGGCCAGGGCGGTGCGGGCCCGGTCGTAGCGCTCGAAGGCGGGCGCGAGCAGCTTGTTGTCGAACGCCGGGTCGGTGGCCGGACCGGCCGGCGGGCACACCAACTGCCCGTCCGTGTCCCGCGCCAGCTCCGCCGTGCGGGCGGCCGCCGCGCCCGTGCTGCCCTGCGGAGGGTCGATCCAGGCGAGCAGCGCGCCCAGGTGCTGGTCCTCGATGCCGGACTGGCCGGTCGCCCAGTGCCGGGACAGCAGGTCCGTCATGGCGAGCAGGAGGGAGGAACCGGGAACCCGGGCACGCTCCCCGAAGTGGGTGAGCCAGCGGCCGAGCAGCGGCACCCGGGGCGGCGCCGGGTAGGGCGCCTCGGGGTCCTGCTCCGCCGTGCGCCGGAACCGCATGGACCGGCCCAGCAGCCGTACGTACTCGACGCCGGCGCGCCCCGGCACGATCAACTGGGGTGCGTCCGCGCACAGTTCGACCTCGACCTTGACCCGCTTGCCGGTCTCCGGGTCGGTCTCGGTGCGCTCGGCGGCCTCCACGGACCCGGCGTAGGAGTCCAGGTACGGCAGGACCACGTCGGCCAGTTCGGCGAGGAAGGCGAACCGCAGGTCACGGTCGCGCGGCTGCGGTACGACCAGCAGCCGCGGGGCGTCCCGGTCGGTGCCGACGAGCGCGCCGAGCGGGGCGCCGGCCTCACCGGAGGTGGTGAGCGGCACGAAGACCAGCGGCTGCCGGGAGAGATGCCGGTGGCGGACGGTCGCGGCGGGCTGCGCGACGCCCGTGCTGACGGCTTCCAGACGGGCGAGGGTGGTGATCAGGGACACGCGGCCCCCTGAAGGGCCTCGGCCCGCAGGGCCGCCGCCCGGCGCAGGGCCGCGACCGCCGGATCGGCGGGGTCGCCGCTCTCGCCGCGGGCCGCCGACAGCACGTCCTCCACGGTGGTGAGACCGCCCAGTTCGGCGCGGACCGCGCGGCCCAGCGCGGTGACCTCGTCGGCCGCGCGGGAGCGCTGCCGGCAGTGGAAGGCCAGTTCGCAGGCGGACAGGCAGTCGGGCGCGTAGGTCGCCGGGACGGCCTCCACGGCCGCCGTGAGCTGCTCGGCCGGCAGGTCCGGGGCGAAACAGGTGCCCGCCGGGAGCGTGCCGGCGATCTCCTCGATCCGGGTGAGCCGGTCCAACTGCCGGGCGGTGACCGCCCGCTGCTTGCGGACGTCCACGGCGGACGCGGTGGGCAGGTTGGAGAAGTCCTTCGGGCAGACCAGCAGCACGTCGTGGCGGACGCGCGGGGACGGGTCGAGCCGGGCCGCGACCGCCTCCAGGGCCAGGACGTACACCGCCGCCTGACGGGCGGCCGCGCCCACCTTCGCCGGGTCGGCCGAACCGTCCAGCATCGGGAAGGACTTGATCTCCACGACCGTCCAGCCGCCGTCGGGGTGCACGACCACCGCGTCCGGTTCCAGGAACGCGGGGGAGCCGGCCACCTCCAGGGCCAGCATCGGATGGTCGAGCAGTGTCCAGCCGCCCGCCTCACCGGCCTCCCGCAGGGCGAGCGCCGTACGTGCCGTACGCCCCTCGGGGCCGATCGCGGACAGGTCGGGCACGGCGGCCCGCTCGGCCGCCTCGGCGCCCGGGTCCAGGTGCGCGCGCACCAGCCGCAGCAACTCCGCGCCGCCGTCCGCCTTCACCTTCGCCTCGAACGCGTTGCCCCGGGTCAGCGCGAACTGCGACTGGCCGAACGCCGACGGCGAACCCAGCGCGCTCGCCAGCGCGGTCTTGTCCACCCCGGCGCCGTCCAGGATCGCCCGCCGGCGGCACCCCGGGTTCGCGGCGAGCGCCGCGAGGGCACGCGCGTCGAGGGCCTTGGCGGGGACGTCGGGGCCGCGCAGCTCAGCGAGCCGGTGCCGGAGCGCCGTCCCCCGCGTCTGTGGGGGCAGCGTCCGGTTCGGCTCCGGAGGCGAGAGAGGACTCGCGCTGCGATGGAATTCGCTCACCCGGCGAAGTCTGGCATCCGCCACTGACAATCGGGGAACCTGCGCCGTCCGAGCGTGCTGCGACGAGCGAGGTGCCCGGGGCGACCCGGACCCGGACCAGCTCCGCGACCCGCGTCACGTACGGCGCGAGCAGGAACCCGGCGCCCATCACGGCGGCACCCGCGACCGCGTCCAGGAAGTAGTGGTTGGCGGTGCCCATCACGACGATCGCGGTCAGCAGCGGGTAGGCCACCCCGAGGACCTTGGTCAGCCGGCTGTTGCCGTACCGCCACAGCATCACCCCGCACCACAGCGCCCAGCCGCAGTGCAGACTCGGCATCGCCGCGTACTGGTTGGTCATGCCGCCCATCCCGCGCGGGGCGCTGGCCTGGCCGCCCCACCAGCCGTACGAGCTGTACTGGGCCATGGTGTCCACGAACCCGTACTTCGCGTCCAGCAGCCGGGGCGGGCAGGTGGGCAGCAGGGTGAAGCCGATCAGGCCGATGAACGTGGACGTCATCAGCCAGGTGCGGGCCCCCCGGTAGATCTCGGAGCGCCGGCGGAACAGCCAGACCAGGATCGCCGGTGTGATCACGTAGTGCAGCGAGGCGTACCAGAAGTCGGCCGGCACACCGAGCCATGGCTCGCGTGTGAACAGCCGGTTGAGCGGGTGCTCGGCGTTCAGACGCAGGTCCTTCTCGATGCGCAGGATCGCCAGACCGTGGTCGACGGCGCTGGCGGTGTTCCCGCGCGCGAGCAGCCGGCCGGCCGTGTAGCAGCCGTACACCAGCAGGATCAGCGGCAGCTCGGTCCACCAGCGCAGCCGGGTTCGCGCAGTCACCTCGGTGCCCGGTTTCTCGGTCTGCGGCATCCGACTGCCTCCCCCTTCTCGTCCCTGTCTGCGCGGCGCCCCGCGGGCCGACCGTGACACTTTACGGTGTACGCGCGCCCGCTCCTGCGGGGCGCTCAGCCCTCAAAGACGCGGAGAGCGCCCGCCGGGTTGCCCGCTGCCCGCGCCTGCCCGGCGGGGGCCCGGCGCATTCCCGGCGAGTTCCCAGCGTGGGCGATGATGGAGGTGTCCCGCTTCCGAATTTCTCCCGAAGGGTTCACCCTCCATGGCACCGCGCATCCTGCTGGCCCGGCACGGACAGACCGAGTGGTCGCTGTCCGGCAAGCACACCGGCAGGACCGACGTACCGCTCCTGGAGGAGGGCCGGCGGGGGGCCAAGCTGCTCGGCGAGCGGCTGCACCGGCCGCCGTACGAAGGTCTCGCCGACGCCGAGGTGCGCACCAGCCCGCTGGCACGCGCGCGTGAGACGTGCGAACTGGCGGGCTTCGGCGACCGGGCCACCCGGTGGGACACGCTGATGGAGTGGGACTACGGGGCGTACGAGGGGCTGACCCCGGCCGAGATCCAGTCCTCCCGTCCCGGCTGGCTGATCTGGCGCGACGGCGTTCCCGAGGGCGAGTCCCTGGCCGAGGTGACCGCCCGCGCGGACGAGGTGGTGTCCTGGGCGCGCTCCGCCGACCGGGACGTGCTGGTGTTCGCCCACGGGCACATCCTGCGGTCGATCGGCGCGCGCTGGCTGGGCCTGCCGCTGGACTTCGCGGCCCGAATCCGGCTCAACCCGACCTCGCTCTCGGTGCTGGGATGGGCGTACGGCGAACCCGCGATCGAGAGCTGGAACGACCTGGGGCACCTGGCGGGCTGACGCCGTCGGCGTGCCCCTTCGGGGGGGCCGCCCTACACGACCCTCGGTGTCGACGCGTGCCGGTCCAGGAACTCCTGCACCCCGCTGGCCCGCCGGTGCGGCAGCAGCACCCGGGCCGTCCCCGCCAGCATCCCCTGGATGCGTGACGACTGGACCTGGTCCAGCAGCTCCAGGACCCGCATCCCCGCCGTCGCCGCCTCGTCAGGCCGCCCCCCGCGCGCGAGGTCGTCGGCCAGCTCCGCCGTGTACAGCGCGATGTTCCTGGTGAAGTGCGGGTCCTGGAGGTCGGCCGCCCGGCGCGCGTGCCGCGCGGCCCTGCGCCAGTCGCCCAGCGTGGACCAGCACTGCGCCTCCAGGCCCTCCAGCTCGGCCTCTCCGTAGAAGCTCATCCACTCGGGGTCGGCGTCCGAGTGGCCTCGCTCGAAGAGGGCCTGGGCACGGGCCAGCGCCTGTTCGCAGCCGGTGCGGTCGGCGAGCCCCGCCCAGCCGCCCGCCTCGCGCAGCGCCAGCAGGGACATCAGGCGGGCCGAGCCCAGCGGGCGCCCGACGCGCTGCGCGGCCTGGGCCGCGCGCACCGCCTCCCGTGGCCGGCCGGCGTCCCGGGCCAGGAACGCCGTGTTGCAGAAGGCGTGCGCCTCGAGGCCCGGGTCCCCGGTCATCCGCGCGGTCGCCAGCGCCTCGGCGTAGTGCGAGCGGGCGTCGTCGAAGCGGCCGGAGTCGTGCGCCAGCCACCCCACGGAGATGGCCAGTTCACCGGCGCCCGAGTGCAACCGCTCGGCGGTCGTCTGCCGGGTGGCGCCCGCGTCAAGGAGCGCGTACGCGGCGCGCAGCGGAGCCGCCGCGCGCCGGTAGAGCCCGTCGGCGCCGTGCCGGTCGTCGAGCAGCCGGATCCGGCGTACGGCCTCCTCCAGGGCTGCCGCGTGCGAGGTCCCGGCACGGCGCACCGGCCGGCCCGCCGCCGTCGCGTCGATGGTGAAGCCCAGGGGGCTCAGCGTGGCGGTGGCGACTGTGGCGCTCCCGCCGGTCATGAATAGGCGACGCAGCACGTCGCTCTCCTCGTAGTTGTCGTGCGTTTCGAACGGGTCCTGCGGGTTCCGCGTCCTGTGCGGTTCATGCGGGTGGTACGGGTTTTGCGGGTCATACGGCTCGACGGCCTCCTCCGTCTCACCCCGGGCGAGGGGGAGGGGCGCGTGGGGCGCGTCCTCCGGCGGCCGTGCCGCGCGTCCGCGGACGGCCGAGCGCGGCGCGAAGCCGAGGTCGGCGAGCGTGCGGCCGGGGAACATGTGCAGGAACACCCGTTCGTACGCGTAGTTCGGGCAGCGGATCTCCCCCGCCTCGACCCGACCGATGTAGCGCGCGTCACAGCTCACCCGCTCGCCGATCTCGCGGGCGGCACGCCGGACCAGCGCGGCGAACTCGGCCGGCGAGTGCCGGCCGCGCAGCTGCCGGAAGGCGAGGTTCGGCCGTACCGGCCGATCGGGCTGCGACGCGGTCGTGGTGGACGACGCCATGGCCGGGTCCTCTCGTGCGAACCGTCGAACCATGCCGGACTCGTGGTGAGTTGTCCGAGTGGACCCCTGATTCCGGCGGGCAAGAACGTACCTGCTGTGTCGGACCCGTGACGCAGGGTTTGGCTACAAACCGGATATCTCATACCTGATCTGCCATGAACTGCCATCCTTTGCGGCTGACTTCCGCCGTAGCCGTTGACGCGGTGGCGCGTTGGACCCCATGGACGGCAAGAGGGCTGCGCGGTGGAGGCCGGGATGGAGACCAGCCAGAGCAACGATCCTCGTACGCCGCCGGACACTTCGGCGGCGGACGATGCGGGATGCGACCTCGTGACGGTGCCGGCCCGGCAGGGCCTGGAGGCGGTCGACATCCTGCGCCGGGGGACCGGGGAGGCGGTGGGGCCCGTGCTCCACGACGACGGGGGCGGCACCCTCGGCTTCGTGGTGCCGGCCGGCACGGCGGCCGGCTGGGACGTTCCCGGCAGCACCTGCACCGGGACCGACGGGCGTGGGCTGCGGCTCAACCCGGACCCGCCCGTCGAGGGCTCCGACTGGCTGCTGCCACCCGGCGAGGCCGACCTCACGACGGACCCGGCGGTGCTGCGCCGGGCGCTGGGAGAGGCGGCGCGGATGATCAGGGCGGCGGACAGCTGCCGCTGACGTACGCGCGGACGCCTGGATTCCGCGCACGGCGGGCACCTGGGAAAATGACCCCATGGGCAAGTCCAGGAACACCCGGCGCCGGTCGGCCGCCGCCGTCGAAGCCGTGGTCGAGGCCGTCGACGGCGGCCTCGCGCAGCTCGTACCCGACCCCGACCGCGGCCGCGCCTGGACGCTGCTCATCGACGGCGCCCCGCAGTCGCACGTCGACCTCGACGACCCCGCGTACCTCTCCTTCGAGTACCAGCGGCGCCTCGGCCACGTCATCGACCTCGTGGCACCGCCGGGCAGGCCGGTGCGGGTGGTACACCTCGGTGGCGGGGCGTTCACGCTGGCGCGGTACGTCGCGGCGACCCGGCCCCGGTCCACCCAGCAGGTCGTCGAGCGGGACGCGGCCCTGGTCCAGCTGGTGCGGCGGGAGCTGCCGCTGGACGCGAACGCGCGGATCCGGGTGCGGTCCGTGGACGCCCGGGACGGCCTCGGCAAGGTCCCGGAGGCCTGGGCGGACCTGGTCATAGCCGATGTGTTCAGCGGGGCGCGCACACCGGCGCATCTGACGTCCACGGAGTTCCTGGACGAGGTGCGCAGGGCGCTCGGGCCGGGGGGCGTGTACGCGGCCAACCTCGCGGACGGGCCGCCGCTCGCCCACCTGCGCGGTCAGATAGCCACCGCCGCTGCCAGGTTCGCCGAGCTCGCCCTGGTCGCCGACCCGGCCGTGCTGCGCGGCAAGCGGTTCGGCAACGCGGTCCTCGTCGCCTCCGACCGCCCGCTGCCCATAGCCGAACTGACCCGCCGGGCCGCCTCCGACCCGCACCCCGCCCGGCTCGAACACGGCAGACAGCTCACCGACTTCACCGGCGGGGCCGTACCCGTGACGGACGAGGCCGCGGTGGCCTCCCCGGCCCCGCCGCCCTCGGTGTTCCGCTGACCCCCGGTCGGTGTTCCGCTGACCCCCGGGTCGGTGTTCCGCCGACTCTCAGAAACGCAACCCGCTGGACAGCAACGGCAGGTGACGTTCGTACAGCTCCGCCAGGTCCTCCTGGCCGTCCCCCTCGACCCAGTGCCGGACCAGCGTGGTGAAGACCGCGATGATCGCCGCGGCGGCGCACCTGATCTCCAGGTCGGAGGCGTCCCGGCCGGTGCGCTCGGCGATGATCTCGGCGATGGCGCGCTCGCTGCGCTCCTGCTCGGCGACGTTGCGGGCGCGGATGGCCGGGTCGGTGAAGGAGATCCGGGTGCGCAGCAGGAGGTCCTCCCGGTCCCGCTGGAGCATCTCTCCCATGGGCCCCTTCAGGGAGTTGAGCACCGCGTCGACGATGGGTTCGCCGGCCGGGCGGTCGCGCAGGGCGGCGGCCAGCGCGGGGTCGTACTCGTCCTGGAGGACCACGTCCTCCTTGGTGGGGAAGTACCGGAAGAACGTACTGGGGGAGACCTCCGCCGCGTCCGCGATCTGGTCGACCGTGGTGGCCTCGTACCCGTGCTCGGCGAAGAGCCGGTAGGCCTCGCGGCGGATGCGCTCGCGGGTCTGCCGCTTCTTGCGCTCTCGCAGGCCGGCGGGTGCGGCGGAGGTCTCGTGCGTCGTCATGCCACCGATTCTGCGTGCTGGGCGGCCGACCGGGCCACCGTACGGGAGCACCCGCGGGAGCAGGCGGCGCGGCCGGGCAGGAAGGCGGCGGCCAGTACGGCTCCGAGCACGGCGATCGTCCCGCAGGCCGTGAGGACCAGGTTCATGCCGTGGACGAAGGACTCGTGCGCGGAGACGGCCAGTCCCGTGTCGTGCAGCCGGGCGGCGACGGCGTCGGCGCCGGACACCGAGTCGCGGGCCGCGTCCGCCGCCGGCGCGGGCAGCCGGCCGGTGTGCAGGCGGGCCAGGTAGCCGTAGCTGAGCAGGCTGCCGAGACCCGCCACGCCCAGCACGCCGCCGAGCTGCTGGACGGTCTCCAGGAGGCTGGTGCCCGAGCCGGTGTTGTCCTCGGGCAGCGCGGACATGACCAGGCTGGTGGCGGGCACGACCGCGAGGCCGAAGCCGAGGCCGGTCAGGCCGAGCCACAGCGCCGTGAAACCGTAGCCGTCCGTGACACCGGTGGTCGCGCCGAGCAGCGCGCCCGCGCCGAGCACGAGCAGGCCGACCGGTACGACGGTGCGGGCGCCGAGCCGTGGGACCAGGGGCTCGCTCGCCGCGGCCGCCGCCATCAGGCCGCCGATCAGGGGCAGGACGCGCAGCCCGGTACCGAAGGCGTCGTTGCCGAGGACGGCCTGGAGGTACTGCGGGACGACGAACAGGATCCCCATCACCGCGAAGTTGACGAAGACGGCGATCAACGTGCCCCACAGGAAGCGGCGGTCGGCGAACAGCCGCAGGTCGACGACGGGGTGCGGGTGACGGCGCTCGCGCAGCACGAACCAGGTCAGCAGGACGGCCGCGAGGGCCAGCGAGGCGAGCACGGACGGGCCGGTCCAGCCGTTCGCGGGGATCAGGACGGTGCCGTAGACCAGTGCGGTGTGCCGAGACCGCCCAGGCCGGTGCCGAGGGCGTCGAACGGTGCGGTCTTCACGCGGTCGGCGTCCTTGGGCAGCAGCCACAGGCCGGCGACCAGGGCGACGGCGGCGACGGGCACGTTGAACAGGAACACCGACCCCCACCAGAAGTGGTCGAGCAGCCAGCCGCCGACCACCGGTCCGACGGGCATGCCGAGCGCGGTGGCCGCGGTCCATACGGCGATGGCCTTGGGCAGCTCCTCCTTGGCGAAGACCCGGGGCAGGATCGCCATGGACAGCGGCATGATCGCGGCGGCGCCGAGGCCGAGTACGGCCCGGGCCGCGATGACCGCCGACGGTGAGCCGGACAGCGAACCGGCCAGCGAGGCGAGGCCGAAGAGGGCGATGCCGGAGAGCAGGAGCTTCCGGTGGCCGAGGCGGTCGCCGAGCAGGCCGACCGGAAGCATCGCCACCGACAGGGCCAGCAGGTAGCCGCCGCCGATCCACTGCAACTGCGCGCTGTCGGCGTGGAGTTCGCCGGCGATGGTCGGCAGCGCGACGTTGATCACGGTTCCGTCGAGGCCCACGATCAGCACGCTCAGGGTGAGCGCGGCGAGAGCGAGCCAGCGGCGGGGGGACTGGGACAGGTCGTGCACGGACATGTGAACCTCCCGAGAGGAGCAACCTAATGAGAGGCTACTGCCAAATGGGAGTCCACTGTCAATATCTAGTTGTCTTTCACTTTCGCTGTCAGTAGACCTCCACATGCGGTGGGCCGTCGTGCCAGGTGCAGAAGACCGTCACCCGGTCCGTGCTCTTGCCGAACTCGATGCGGATCCAGGTCTCCGTCTTCCACACCTGCATCGACCAGCCCGTGCCCGGCGTCGCCGAGACCAGGGTCGCGCTGGTGTCGCCCAGGTCGAAGACCGCCCGGCCGCCGTCGGTGTCGTAGGCCTTCACCTGGCCCGAGGCGGTGGCACCGGCGGTGGCCGACGGGCTCGGGGTGGCCGTCGGGGTGCGGGAGGGGGTCGCGACGGGTGTCACCGACGGGCGCGGGACGGCGGTCCGCGAGGGCGGGCGGGAACTCGGGGACGCCGGCGGCCTGGCGCCCTGCGTCGTCGGGGTGTCGTCCGCCGCCGTGATGGGGAGGGCGCGCGGCGGGTCGTAGGCGGTGCCCGCCATCACCGTGTGGACGCCCCACCACGACAGCGTGACCGCCGCGCCCGTGGCGAGCAGCCAAGCCAGTACGTGTACGAGTCCTCTGCGCATCGCGGGCCATACTGCCTCAGCGGCGGCGCCCAGCGCACTCGGCCCGAGTTATCCACAGGCCCCGACCGGCGCCCGTCGCATGGCGTACGGTGCGGCGCATGGCAAGTGTGCTCGTGGTCGAGGACGACCAGTTCGTACGCTCGGCGCTCATCCGGCAGCTGACCGACGCCTCGCACACCGTGCGCAGCGTCGGTACGGCACTGGAGGCGCTGCGCGAGGTCGCCCATTTCCGTTTCGACGTGGTCGTCCTGGACCTCGGACTGCCGGACCTGGACGGCTCCGAGGCCCTGAAGATGCTGCGCGGGATCACGGACGTACCGGTGATCATCGCCACCGCGCGGGACGACGAGGCCGAGATCGTAAGGCTGTTGAACGCCGGCGCGGACGACTATCTCACCAAGCCGTTCTCCGTCGAGCACCTGTCGGCGCGCATGGCGGCCGTGCTGCGCCGGGCCCGGTCGGGCGGCGGTGAACCCGCCCCGTCGAGTGTGCTGCGCGTGGGCGGACTGACTGTCGACCCGCTGCGCAGACAGGCCGAGTTGGACGGCGCCCGGCTCGACCTGACCCGGCGTGAGTTCGACCTGCTGGCCTTCCTGGCGGGCAGGCCGGGTGTCGTCGTACCGCGCAGGGAACTGCTCGCGGAGGTCTGGCAGCAGTCCTACGGTGACGACCAGACGATCGACGTCCATCTGTCGTGGCTGCGCCGCAAGCTGGGCGAGACGGCGGCCCGGCCGCGTTATCTGCACACACTTCGGGGGGTCGGCGTGAAGCTGGAGCCACCGGGCGGGGAAGTGAGGCCGGTCGGATGAGATGGGCTCTGGTCAAGGTCTGTCTGGCGGTCACCGCGATGGTCGTGGTCGCCTTCGCGGTCCCGCTCGGTCTCGTCATCAAGGAGATGGCCCGCGACCGCGCCTTCTCCAACGCCGAGCGGGAGGCCGCCGCCGTCGCCCCGGCCCTGTCCATCACCACCGACCGGGACAAGCTGGAGCGGGTGGTGGCCTCGGCGGGCGCCGACCGGGGCATGGCCGTGCACATACCCGCGGCCGGCGGCGGCCCCGCCGTCGACATCGGGCGGCAGCGCGCCGCCGACGGGGACATCGCGACCGTACGGAAGCTGGGGCGGGCCTCCACGACGGAGGTGGCCGGCGGGTCGACCCTGCTGCAACCGGTCGCGCTCGGCACCGGCGCCATCGCGGTCGTCGAGGTGTACGTGCCCGAGTCCGAGGTGACCAACGGGGTCTCCACGGCCTGGGGGGTGCTCGCCGCCGTCGGCCTGGCGCTGATCGTCGGCTCGGTCGCCGTCGCCGACCGGCTGGGCGTCCGGATGGTGCAGCCCGCCCAGCGACTGGTCGAGGGCGCGCACGAACTGGGAGAGGGCAAGCTGGGGGCACGGGTGCCCGAGGAAGGGCCGACGGAACTGCGGCTGGCGGCCGTCGCGTTCAACTCCATGGCCGACCAGGTCGTACAACTGCTGGCGAACGAGCGGGAGCTGGCGGCGGACCTGTCGCACCGGCTGCGCACCCCGCTCACCGTGCTGCGGCTGAACGCGGCCTCGCTCGGGGACGGCACCGCCGCCGAGCAGACCCGGGCCGCCGTCGCCCAGTTGGAGCGCGAGGTCGACACCATCATCCGTACCGCCCGGGAGGCCAAACCGCAGACGGCGGCCGTCGGACCGGGCGCCGGGTGCGACGCGGCCGAGGTGGTGCGGGAGCGGATGGGCTTCTGGTCGGCGCTCGCGGAGGACGAGGGCCGCAAGTGGCGGGTGGCCGGGGTGGACCGGCCGGTCCGGATACCGGTGGCCCGCGCGGACCTGGCGGCCGCGCTGGACGCGCTGCTCGGCAACGTCTTCCGGCACACCGCCGAGGGCACCGCCTTCGCCGTCGACGTGCACAACGCGGAGGACGCGGTGATCGTGCTGGTCTCGGATGCCGGGCAGGGCATCCGCGACCCGGAGGCGGCGATGGCCCGCGGCCGCGGTTCGGGGGCGGCCGGGTCGACCGGGCTGGGGCTGGACATCGTGCGCCGGCTCGCCGAGTCGACGGGCGGGGACGTGCGGATCGGCTCGTCGGTGCTCGGCGGGACCGAGGTCCGGATCTGGATCCAGCTGGGCGGCCGGCAACCGGAACGCAAGGGACACCGGGGCGCGGTGCGGCGGCGCCGTTCGCGCAGACAGGAAATGGTCTCGACCTTTAATCGCTCCCGATCCCTTCCTTAAGCGCACCCTAAGGTCTTCGACAGCCGTCCCTATCAGGCCGTTTGTCCGGTTCCCGGTCGCTAGCGTGCTGCCGCACCCCACCCCATTCGGCAGGCGAAGGCAGGCACGCGCATGAGCACGCACCGGCGCAGAATCAGCAACAGGAGCAAGGCGATCGGCGGTCTGGTCGCGGCGGCCGTCGTCGGCGGCGGCGCCCTCGTGTTCAGCGGCATCGCGCAGGCCGCCGGGGTCGGCGCCGCGTACACGAAGACCAGCGACTGGTCGACCGGGTACACCGCGCAGTACGTCGTCACGAACAACAGCGGTGCGACGGAGAAGAACTGGACCCTGGAGTTCGACCTGCCGGCCGGCGCGAAGCTCAGCTCGCTGTGGAACGCCGAGTCGAGCGTGAGCGGTCAGCACGTCACCGTGAAGCCGGCGAAGTGGGACACCGACGGCCTCGCGGCCGGCAAGTCGGTCACCGTCGGCTTCGTCGTGAACGGCAGCGGGGACCCGACCGGTTGTCGCATCGACGACGCGAGCTGCTCGACGGGCGGTACGGCGACGCCTGAGCCCAGCGGCCGCCCCACGCAGTCCCCGACCCCGACACCCACCCCCACTCCGTCCGCGACCCGGACACCGACCGCGACACCGACCGCGACGCCGACCCCCACGGCTTCCCCCTCCCAGAGCACCGGCACCGGATCCGGCACCACCACCTCCGCCGGCTTCGCGCCCTACGTCGACACCTCCCTCTACCCGGCGTTCGACCTGCTCGCGGCCGTGGACGCGACCGGCGTGAAGAACTACAACCTCGCCTTCATCACCGACGGCGGCGGCTGCACCCCCAAGTGGGGCGGGGTGTCGGACCTGTCCAGCGACGCGGTCGCCGCCCAGATCGGCGCGCTGCGCGCCAAGGGCGGAGACGTCCGGGTCTCCTTCGGCGGCGCGTCCGGCTCCGAACTCGCCACCACCTGCTCCTCCGCGGACGCGCTGGCGGCGGCGTACGGCAAGGCCGTGGACGCCTACAAGCTGACCAAGGTCGACTTCGACGTGGAGGGCGGCGCGCTGCCCAACACCACGGCGAACACCAACCGCGCCAAGGCGATAGCCAAGCTCCAGGCGAGCCACCCGGGCCTGGACGTCTCCTTCACCCTCCCGGTGATGCCCGAGGGCCTCACCCAGGACGGCGTGAACCTGCTCTCGAACGCCAAGGCCAACGGCGTGCGGATCAGCACCGTCAACATCATGGCGATGGACTACGGCGCCTCGTACAACGGTGACATGGGCACCTACGCCACCCAGGCCGCCACCGCCACCCAGGCCCAGATCAAGAGCGTCCTCGGCCTCTCCGACGCCGCCGCCTGGAAGTCGGTCGCGGTGACCCCGATGATCGGCGTCAACGACGTCTCCACCGAGATCTTCAAGGTCGACGACGCCACCCAGCTCGTGGACTTCGCCAAGTCCAAGGGCCTCGGCGGCCTCTCGATGTGGTCGGCCACCCGCGACAAGCAGTGCGCCGGCGGCGCCAAGCCCACCGCGGACGCCACGTGCAGCTCGGTCGTCCAGAACCCGTACGCCTTCTCGAACGCCTTCAAGGCGATCGGCTGACGCACCGCTGACACCCCCCGCACGTCCGTGGTCCGGGCCGTTCGAACCGGCCCGGACCACGGACTTCCGCCGTACCGCTAGAAGACCCCCGGGCCGCCGAACCCGCCAGGTCCGCCCGGACCGGCCGGCGGGGGCGGCCCGGGATGGTGGAAGCCGTCGAGGAGCGCGTCGGCCAGGAGCATGCCGCCCACCCCCGCCGCGCCCGCGACCAGGGCGGTCTTCCACCACGGGGTGCTGTACCAGCCGCCGGGGACGGCGCGCCCGGCGACCGTGCCGCCGGGGTAGTAGTAGGGAGTGCCCGCGCCGGGGCGGTCCGCGGACGTGTACGTGCGGCCGTCCACCGTCACCTGCCGGCCCGCCGCGGCGGTGCCCGTCGGCGGCAGGGCGGGGCCCGGGTCGAGGCCCAGGGCGGTACGGGCCGCCCGTACGTGGTGCAGGCCCTCCACCGCGGTCTGGGTCACCAGCGCGTACTGCGCCGGCGTGTACGCCGTCGCCAGCTGGGCCTGGGCCGCGCGATGCCGTTCCGTCGCGTCCGCCAGCGCCTGCCGGGCCGCCCGGTCGTCGCCCCCGTTCAGGGTCGCGATACCGCCGCCGAGCCGGTCCACCCAGCGAGTGGCCTCCGCGCCGGCGTCGGCGGCGAGGTCCTGCCGCGCCGTCGGGCCGGGACCGGCCGCGGCCTGGTGCGGGCTCCTGGCGGCGAAGGCCACCGCCCCGGCGACGACCAGCGCCAGCACCACCAGCGCGATGAGACCCATGATGACGTCCTCCGATGCCCCGAGGTTCGATCCGGGGTGCGATCCGAGGTTCGGTCACCTCGTACGGACCATGAGACGCCGGGGAGTTGAGAGGCCGCTGATCGTCGGCTGAGCGGTTTCTGTGAGGAGCGGGGGGAGGGGGGAGGGGGCGCGGCACCCCCCAAGGGCCGCGCCCCCGGCTCTCAGGCCGCCGCCGGCCGGGCCGGCGGCAGGGTGCCCGTGCGGGCCGCCTCCGCGTACCAGTGCGCGGAGGCCTTCGGGGTACGGGCGAGCGTCGCGTAGTCGACGTACACCGCGCCGAACCGCTTGCCGTACCCGTACGCCCATTCGAAGTTGTCCATCAGGGACCACAGGTAGTAGCCGCGCACGTCCGCGCCGTCGGTGATGGCGCGGCGCACCGCCGCGAGGTGGCCGTGCAGATAGGCGATGCGCTCCGGGTCGTGGACGGTGCCGTCGGGGTCGGGCTTGTCGTCGTAGGCCGCGCCGTTCTCGGTGATGTAGAGGGCCAGCCCCGGGGCCTCGCGGCTGTAGCGCATGATCAGTTCGTGCAGGCCGGTCGGGTCGATCGTCCAGCCCATCTCCGTGCGCTCGCCCGGCGTCTGGTGGAAGGTGACGTCGTCGGCGCCCGGCCAGGGGGAGTGGGTGCTGGAGCCGTGGCCGTCCGCGCGCGGGCCGCCCGCCGCGCCGGCCGCCGCCGACACCAGGGCGGGCGTGTAGTAGTTCAGCCCGAGGGCGTCCAGCGGCTGGTGGACGGCGGCCAGGTCGCCGTCCAGGACGTACGACCAGTCCGTCACCGACGCCGTCGCAGCGAACAGCGACGGAGGGTACGCGCCGTGCAGGATCGGGCCGTGGAACACCCCGTTGGCCAGGTCGTCGATCTTCCGGACGGCCGCCAGGTCCGCCGGGTCCTGCGAAAGCGGACGCACCACCGAGGAGTTGAGGCTGATCGCGAGCCGGTTGCGGGCCGGCATCACCGAACGCAGCGCCGAAGTACCGAGGCCGTGCGCGAGGTTGAGGTGGTGGGCGGCGCGCAGGGTGGCCGCCGGGTCGGTACGGCCGGGGGCGTGCACGCCGGAGCCGTAGCCCAGGAAGGCGCTGCACCACGGTTCGTTGAGGGTGATCCAGTGCTCGACCCG
This sequence comes from Streptomyces arenae, assembly GCF_022343545.1. Classification (NCBI taxonomy): domain Bacteria; kingdom Bacillati; phylum Actinomycetota; class Actinomycetes; order Kitasatosporales; family Streptomycetaceae; genus Streptomyces; species Streptomyces arenae. The sequence continues at coordinate 209,826 of NZ_JAKQYH010000043.1, read as the reverse complement.
GTCGCCCAGCGCCTCGCCGACGATCCCCGCGTACTCGGCGAACCGGTACGCCGTGTCCCGCTCCGGCCAGCCGCCCGCGTCCTCCAGCTCCTGCGGCAGGTCCCAGTGGTAGAGGGTGATCGCGGGTTTGATGCCCGCGGTCAGGAGTTCGTCGGTGAGCCGCCGGTAGAAGTCCAGGCCCACCTGGACGGCGGGGCCGCGGCCGGTCGGCTGCACCCGCGACCAGGAGACCGAGAACCGGTACGAGCCCAGGCCGAGCTCCGCCATCAGCGCCACGTCGTCCCGGTAGCGGTGGTAGTGGTCGACGGCGATGTCACCGGTCTCGCCGCCGGCCGTCTTGCCCGGCGTATGGCTGAAGGTGTCCCAGATCGACGGGGTACGGCCGTCCTCCCGCACCGCCCCCTCGATCTGGTAGGCGGAGGTCGCGGCACCCCAGAGGAAGCCCGCAGGAAAGGTCACGGTCAGCGGTTCGGTCATGGAAGCGCTCCCATGGGTCGGTGACCCCCCATTATGCATGGGAGCGCTCCCACAACAAACCCCGCAGGCCACAGCCCGGCGAGCACACGCAACCCGACGGCGGGGCGGCGCAACAGGCCCCGTAAGGGGCGCGGGGAACTGCGCGATCAACCACGACGGAGCCGCGGCCGACGGCGGCAGGGGCTGGGCAGGCGGGTGGCGTGATCCGCAGGGCGATGCAACGGGCCCCGTAAGGGGCGCGGGGAACTGCGCGACCAGCCACGACGGAGCCGCGGCCGACGGCGGCAGGGGCTGGGCAGGCGGGTGGCGCGATCCGCCGGGCGGCGCAACGGGCCCCGTAAGGGGCGCGGGGAACTGCGCGATCAACCACGACGGAGCCGCGGCCGACGTCGGCGGGGGCTGGGCAGGCGGGTGGCGTGTTCCGCAGGGTGGCGCAACGGGCCCCGTAAGGGGCGCGGGGAACTGCGCGATCGGCCACGACGGAGCCGCGGCCGACAGCGGCGCGGGACGGGCCGGCGGGTGGCCGGTGGTGCGGCTCCGGGCGGCCGGGGACGGCCGGCCGCCCCGCACCCTCGGTCCGCCCGTGAACCGCTTCGTTCACCTTCCGGCGCCCGTCCCCGCCGCCCCCCGTTCCGTGCGGGAAATCCCCGGCAACGCCCCCTCGGAGCCTGCGACTTCTGTGGCCCCTGGGATCACCGCACCGGTGACCTGCGTGATTCCTGCGTGCGACGGGCCGGTGTCCGGCCGGCGAAACCCCGCGGGGCGACACATTCCCGTGACGCGCGGAACACGCTTGGGCAACAACGCCGTTTTCAAGTCTTGACAGCTGGCCCGGCAGGAACCAGTCTTCCGGCATGCCGCGTGGGAGCGGTCCCACGGTTGGTCGGGGGAACGTCCCCCGTGTGCACCGAACCACCCCATGGTCCTTCCCTCTGTCGTCACCGCACCCCGTTGACCAGCACCTTTTCACCGCACACCCGAGTGCTGTGGGCCGGCCGCTGCTCGCACCGAGAGGGCAGGTCCGGACCGTCGGACCCCGGCGGTCTGATTCCTGAGATCCCGTTCCCCACTGGAACAAGGAGTAGTGGAATGCGCATCACCCGTACCGGCGGTCGTGGCCGCAGAGCGGCGGCCGTGACCACATCGGTCCTCGCCGCCTCGGCCCTGCTGCTGACCGGTTGCAGCAGCGACAGCGACTCGGACAGCTCGGACTCCAACGGGAACATCACTCTCAAGGTGGCCGACTTCGGCCAGTTCGGCTACAAGGAAGCCGACCTGTTCGCGAAGTACCACAAGCTGCACCCGAACATCACGGTGAAGGAAGAGACCACCGCGAACGAGCAGGACTACTACCCGAAGCTCCTTCAGCAGCTGAACACGGGCAGTGGCCTGGCCGACGTCACCGGCATCGAAGTGGGGCGCATCAAGGAGGTCGCCGACACCCAGGCGGCCAAGTTCACCGACCTGAGCAAGACGATCGACGTGAACGACTGGGTGTCCTGGAAGGAGAAGCAGGCCACCGCCAAGGACGGCACGGTCATAGGCGCCGGCACCGACATCGGCCCGATGTCCCTCTGCTACCGCAGGGACCTCTTCGAGAAGGCGGGCCTGCCCGCCGACCGCGACGCCGTCGCCAAGGCCGTCGCGGGCGGCTGGGAGGACTACCTCAAGCTCGGCGAGCAGTACAAGAAGAAGGCCCCGTCCGGGACTTACTTCATGGACTCCGCGAGCGCCATGTACAACGCGGTGGTCAGCTCCTCCGCGCAGCAGTACTACGACGCCGACGGCAAGGCGATCTACAAGGACAGCCCCTCCGTGCAGCAGGGCTGGAACCTGGCCGCCGAGGCCGCGTCGAAGAAGCTGACCCAGGGCCTCGCGCAGTTCACCGACGCCTGGACGGCGGCGCTGCGCAAGGGCACCGTGGCGACCGTGGCCTGCCCCGCCTGGATGGCCGGCCAGATCTCCACCAACTCCGGTGACGCCTTCAAGGGCAAGTGGGACATCGCCAAGGCGCCCGGTACGACGGCCGCCAACTGGGGCGGCTCCTTCCTGGCCGTGCCCAAGAGCGGCAAGCACACCAAGGAGGCCGCCGAGCTCGTCAAGTGGCTGACCGCGCCGGAGCAGCAGGCCGAGGTGTTCAAGGCGATCGGCGTGTTCCCGTCGAACAAGGGCGCCTATGACCTCGCCAGCGTGAAGAGCGCGACGCTCCCGTACTTCAACGACGCGCCGATCGGCCAGATCTACGCCGACGAGGCCAAGTCCATCCCCGAGGCGGTGCTCGGCCCGAAGGACGCGACGATCAAGGACACGATCTCCACGCAGATCAACAACATGGAGCAGCGGGGCACCAAGCCCGCCGACGCGTGGAAGGCCGCGACCGAGGCGATCGACAAGGTGATCGGCTGACAACCGCGGTGCGGGTGGCCCGCCGGCCGCCCGCGCCGCGCTGTGGCGTGCGGGGCCGTGCGGCCGCCACCGCCACCGCCACCGGGCCCCGTCCCGCCCCCGGTCACCGGGACCGGTGGGCGGGGCTCCGTACCGGGCCCCGTCGGCACCGGCGGCGGTCCGCGCCGTGGTGTCCGGCACGTGGGTAGGACGTGCCGGACACCACGGCGCGGTGGGCCCCGGGCCGGCGGAAGGTCCGGTGCCCCACTGCCGGCCGCCGGCAGCCGCCCGTTCGCGGCGGAACCCGACGACGCAGCTCGCCCCGCCTGGCCCGGCCCGCCCTGATCCAGTCCGCCTGGTCCCGTCCCGCCTGGTCCAGTCCGTCTGGTCCAGTCCGTCTGGTCCAGTCCGTCCGGGTCCCGTCCCGCCTGGCCCAGTCCGTCTGGTCCAGCGGCCGGGGGAGTCCCCTCCGGTCCAGTCCCGCCTCGTCCCGCCCCCGTTCCCCGGCCGATCCCCCAGGAAGGAAATCCCCCGTGGCAACGACGACACCCACACGGGGTGCCCCCACCCCGCCCGCCGGCGGTTCCGGTACCGCGCCGAACGGACGCGGCACCTGGCGCAGCCGGCTGTGGCGCTTCGACGACCTCGCGTCCCCGTACGCGTACATCGCCCCGTTCTTCCTCGTCTTCGGTGCCTTCGGGCTCTACCCGCTCCTCTACACGGGCTGGATCGCCCTGCACCGGGTGGAGATGACGAGCCTCAGCACCTCGGAATGGGTCGGCTTCGACAACTTCACCAAGATCCTCCAGGACTCGGAGTTCTGGACGGCGGTCACCAACACCTTCCTGATCGGCGTCATCTCGACCGTCCCGCAGCTGCTCGTGGCCCTGGGCCTCGCCCACCTCCTCAACTACAAGCTGCGCGCCAGCACGTTCTGGCGGACGGTCGTCCTCACCCCGTACGCCACCTCGGTGGCGACCGCGGCCCTGGTCTTCGCCCTGGTCTTCCGGGCCGACGGCGGCATCCTCAACTGGGTGCTGCACTTCGTCGGGATCGGCAACACCGACTGGGGCAACGGGGAATGGACCTCGAAGATCGCCATCTCGGTCATCGTGATCTGGCGCTGGACCGGCTACAACGCCCTCATCTACCTGGCGGCCATGCAGGCCGTGCCCACCGACCTGTACGAGGCCGCCTCCATCGACGGGGCGACCCGCTGGCAGCAGTTCCGCAAGGTGACCATCCCCTCGCTGCGGCCGACGATCCTGTTCACCATCGTCATCTCGACGATCGGTTCCATGCAGCTGTTCGGTGAGCCGCTGCTGCTCCAGGGCGGCACGCTCGGCTCCACCGGCGGCAACGAGCACCAGTACGAAACCCTCAGCATCTACCTCTACAACTACGGCTGGAAGCTGGGGCATCTCGGTCCGGCCGCGGCGGTCGCCTGGGCGATGCTCGCCCTGCTGCTGCTCATCGCCCTGATCAACTTGATCGTCGGCCGGTTCCTGCGCAAGAACGCGGCCTGACGGGAGCGATATCGATGACCACGACCAGCCCCACCAACACCGCGCCGGACCTCGACCCGAGGCCGCCGGCCGCCGCCCCGGCCAGGAACCGCGTACGCCTCAAGCTCGGCGCCGGACAGCAGCTCAAGGGCGGCCCTCTCACCTATCTCGCCCTGGTCGTCGTCGGCCTGGGCTCGATCTTCCCGCTGTACTGGACGCTGGTGGCCGCCTCGCACGACCAGCAGCGCGTCCTCGACAGCCCGCCGCCACTGCTGCCGGGCGGCAGGCTGTGGAGCAACCTCCAGACCGCCTGGGAGCAGGCCAACCTGGGCAAGGCCATCGTCAACAGCGTGATCGTGTCGGGCTGCATCACCGCGGCCACCCTGTTCTTCTGCACGCTGGCCGGCTATGCCTTCGCCAAGATGCGGTTCCGCGGCCGGGGCGCCCTGATGACCGCCGTCATCGCCACCCTCACGATCCCGCCGCAGCTCAGCGTCGTCCCGCTGTTCATGATGATGGCGGACATCGGCTGGGGCGGAAAGCTGGAGTCGGTGATCTTCCCGACCCTGGTCGGCGCCTTCGGTGTCTTCTTCATGCGCCAGTACCTGCTGGAGGCCCTGCCCTACGAACTCATCGAGGCGGCCAAGGTGGACGGCGCGACCAACATCCGCATCGTGTGGAACGTGGTGCTGCCCGCGGCCCGGCCCGCGATGATGGTGCTGGGCATGCTCACCTTCGTCCAGGCGTGGAACGACTTCTTCTGGCCCTTCCTCGCCCTGAACCAGGAGAACCCCACCCTCCAGGTCGCACTGGGCCAGCTCAGCGCCTCCTACACCCCGGACCAGAGCATCGTCATGGCCGGCGCGCTGATCAGCACCCTGCCGTTGCTGCTGGTCTTCGTGATCTTCGGCAAGCAGATCGTCGGAGGCATCATGGCGGGCGCCGTCAAGGGCTGACCCCGGTCGCCGTCGCTCCGTCCCGTCGTACGGCCACTCGTACGGCCCGTCTCCCCCGCGGGCCGTACCCGGCCGGGCGCCCGCGCAGCAGGACCCCGCAGCAGGCCCCGCACCCGGACCTCGTCCGACTCACCTCGGCCCGCTTGCCCCATTGCCCCCTTGCCCCTCTTGCCCCCCTTCCCACGTCACTCCGGGAGCGTTCCCACCATGACCGCCGTACGAACCGAGCCCACCGCCCAGTCGGCCTCCCACACCTCCTTCCCGCCCGGCTTCGTCTGGGGGGCCGCCACCGCCGCCTACCAGGTGGAGGGGGCCGCCGCCGAGGACGGCCGCACCCCGTCCATCTGGGACACCTTCAGCCACACCCCCGGGAAGGTCCGCAACGGCGACACCGGTGACATCGCCGCCGACCACTACCACCGGTACCAGGGCGACGTGGCGCTGATGAAGGACCTCGGCCTCAAGGCCTACCGGTTCTCCGTCTCCTGGTCCCGGGTGCAGCCCACCGGCCGCGGACCCGCCGTCGAGCGCGGCCTGGACTTCTACCGGCGGCTCACCGACGAACTCCTGACGGCGGGCATCACCCCCGTCGTCACCCTCTACCACTGGGACCTGCCGCAGGAGCTGGAGGACGCGGGCGGCTGGCCGCAGCGGGACACCGCGTACCGCTTCGCCGACTACGCCGAGATCATGGCCCGCGCCCTGGGGGACCGCGTCGGCGTGTGGACCACCCTCAACGAGCCCTGGTGCAGCGCGTTCCTGGGCTACGGCTCCGGCGTGCACGCCCCGGGCCGTACCGACCCGGCGGCCACCCTGCGCGCCGCGCACCACCTGAACCTGGCGCACGGCCGGGCGGTCGGCGTGCTGCGGGACAACCTGCCGGCGACCGCGCAGACCTCCATCACGCTGAACCTGCACGAGGTGCGCCCGCTGACCGACAGCGCCGCGGACGCCGAGGCCGCCCGCCGTATCGACGCGGTCGGCAACCGGATCTTCACCGGTCCGATCCTGGACGGCGCCTACCCGGAGGACCTGCTCGCCGACACCGCGCACCTCGTGGACTGGGCGGAGCTGGTGCACGACGGCGACCTCACCGAGATCTCCCGCCCGGTCGACCTGCTCGGCGTCAACTACTACTCCCCGACCGTGGTCTCCGCGGCCGTCGAGGGCGGCGCAGGCACCCGCAACGACGGCCACGGCGCGAGCGACCACTCGCCGTGGACGGGCGCCGACGACGTGACCTTCCACCTGGCCAACGACCAGGTCACCGCGATGAACTGGGCCATCGACGCGAGCGGTCTGCACACCCTGCTGACCGGGCTCGCGGCCTCGCACCCCCGGCTGCCCCTGATGGTCACCGAGAACGGCGCCGCCTTCGACGACTACGTCTCCCCCGAGGGACGGGTGAACGACCCGCAGCGGATCGCCTACCTGCACGCGCACCTGGAGGCCGTCCGGCAGGCCGTCGCCGACGGCGCGGACGTACGCGGCTACTTCCTGTGGTCCCTGCTCGACAACTTCGAGTGGTCCTACGGCTACTCGAAGCGCTTCGGCGCCGTCTACGTCGACTACGGCACCCAGCGCCGCATCCCCAAGGCGAGCGCACACTGGTACGCGGACGTGATCCGCCAGAACGCGCTGCCGGCCGCCGGTGAGCAGGGCTGACCCGGCACTCTCCCCGGGGGACGACGGGGCCGGGAACGGCCGGGTGACGGCTGTTACATTCCTGGCCTGAAGGCTGCGAACGGAAGGCGGCGACCATGACGGTCAAGGGTGAGCGGGGCCGGGGAACCCGGCGGCCGACGCTGGAAGAGGTCGCCGCCCGGGCGGGTGTGGGCCGCGGCACGGTGTCGCGGGTGATCAATGGTTCGCCACGGGTCAGCGACGCGACCCGGGCGGCCGTCGAGGCGGCCGTCGACGAACTCGGCTACGTGCCCAACACCGCCGCCCGCGCGCTGGCCGCCAACCGCACGGACGCCATCGCCCTCGTCGTCCCCGAGCCGGAGACCCGGTTCTTCGCTGAGCCGTACTTCTCCGACATGCTCAGCGGTGTCGGCGCCGAACTCTCCGACACCGAGATGCAGTTGCTGCTGATCTTCGCGGGCAGCGACCGGGAGCGCCAGCGGCTCGCCCAGTACCTGGCCGCCCACCGTGTGGACGGCGTCCTGCTGGTCTCCGTGCACGCCGACGACCCGCTGCCCGACCTGCTCGCGCAGTTGGAGATCCCCGCGGTGATCAGCGGTCCTCGGTCCGCCGCCGAGACGCTGGTGTCCGTCGACTCCGACAACTACGGCGGTGGCCGCTCGGCCGTCGAGCACCTGCTGGCCGGCGGCCGCCGGACGATCGCGCACATCACCGGCCGCCTCGACGTGTACGGTGCCCAGCGCCGCGTCGACGGCTACCGGGACGCGCTGCGCGACGCCGGTCATCAGGTGAACGAACTCCTCATCGAGGCAGGGGACTTCACCGAGGAGGGCGGCCGGCGCGCGATGACCCGGCTGCTGGAGCGCGAGCCCGCGCTGGACGCGGTCTTCGCCGGCTCGGACGTGACGGCGGCGGGCGCCCGCCAGGTGCTGCGCGAGGCGGGCCGCCGTATCCCCGACGACGTGGCGCTGGTCGGGTACGACGACTCGGCCATCGCCCGCCACATGGAGCCGCCGCTCACCAGCGTCCGCCAGCCCATCGTGGAGATGGGGCGCGCGATGATCGACCTGCTGCTGACCGAGATCGCCGACCGCCGCCCGGCCGAGTCCCGCGGCCCCGAACGCAAACACGCGGTCCTCCCCACGGAACTGGTGATCAGGACATCCTCCTAGCCCCCGGCCTCCGCCCCCGGCCTCCGCCCCCGGCCTCCGCCCCTGGCCTCCGCCCCTGGCCTCCGCCCCTGGCCTCCGCCCCTGGCCTCCGCCCCTGGCCTCCGCCCCTGGCCTCCGCCCCTGGCCTCCGCCCCCGGCCCCGGCCCCGGCCCCGGCCTCCGACCCCGGCCCCGGCTCGGTCTCGGGTCCTGGCCGTCCGGGATGGGCGGCTGGTGCGGGTGCGTGACTACCTGGACGGCTGCGGTGTCGTCGCGGCCCGGCGGGGCGGCGGCGGCTGAGGTTCCGGGTGCGGCGATGAGTTCCGGGGCGCCGGGCGGTCGTACGGTCGAACCTGTCACCGAGGAGGGCCCCTGATGCGCAGCGTGACCTATTCGATGGGCGTCTCGCTCGACGGCTACATCGTCGGGCCGGACGGCGGTTTCAACTGGTCGGCGCCCGATCCGGCGGTCTTCCGCTTCTGGATCGACGAGATCCGGGGGGTCGGCGTCCACCTGCTGGGGCGGCGGCTGTACGAGACGATGCTGTACTGGGAGACCGCCGACGAGGACCCGTCGCTCGACGACGCGATGCTCGAGTGGACCGCGCTCTGGAAGCCGCTCCCGAAGGTGGTGTTCTCGACCACGCTCACGGCGGTGCGGGGCAACGCCCGCCTGCTCTCCGGCGGCTTGGCGGAGGAGATCGAGCGGTTGCGGGCCGAACCGGGGGAGGGCGAGATCGCGATCGGCGGCGCGACCCTCGCCGTCGAGGCGGCCGCGGCCGGCCTGATCGACGAGTACCGGACCGTGGTCTACCCGGTACTGGTGGGCGGCGGCACCCCTTACTTCCCCCGGGACGAGCGGCGGGTGGACCTCGAACTCGTCGAGACCCGCACCTTCGACTCCGGCGTCGTCCTCCTCCGCCACCGCGTGGCGAAGTGACCGTCCGGCCGCGGTGGTCCCGGCGGCCCGCGGCCGCCGGGGCACGTCCGGCCTGTCCTGGCGTCAGAGCGTCTTGGTCTGGCCGCCGTCGACCAGAATCTCCGTGCCGGTGATATTGGCTGCCAGCGGGGAGGCCAGGAACAGGGTGAGGTCGGCGATCTCGCCCGCCTCGCTGACCCGTCCGGACGTGATGCCCATGCTCTGCGGCACGACGACGTCCAGCGCCTCCTGCGCGGTGGTGCCGGCGGCCGCGGCGGTGGCGTCGGCGAAGCCGCCCGGCGCGGTCCAGAACGGGGTGCGGACCGGACCCGGGGCGATGGCGTTGACGCGTACGCCCTGGGGTGCGAACTCCTCGGACAGTGACTTGTTGAGGTTGGTCAGAGCGGCCTTGGCGGCCGAGTAGTCGACCACCATGGGGAACGGCAGCCGGGCGTTGATCGAGCTGATGTTGACGATGGCCGCGTCCCCCGCCGCGATCAGATGCGGGAGGGCGGCGCGGCTGACGCGGACGGCGCTGAAGAACGTCAGGTCGAAGATCCGCTGCCAGCCGGCGTCGTCGACCTCGAGGAACGACTCGCGGGGCTCGGCGGCGCCGACGTTGTTGACCAGGACGTCCAGCCGCCCGTGGCGCTCCACGGCCCGCTGGATCAGGGTCTCGGCGCCCGCCGTGGTGGACAGGTCGACCGGCACGATCGTGACGTCGTGACCGGCCGCCAGGGCGTCCAGCTCGGGAGTGGAGGAGCGGCTGCCGGTCACGACCTTGACGCCCTCGCGGGCCAGCTTCTCGGCCACTGCCAGGCCGATGCCCTTGCTGGCTCCGGTGACGACGGCGACCTTGTTCTCGAGGTGCAGTTCCATGACGGTCCCTTTCTGGATTGATCAATACACAACTTGGGCAGGCGGGCCGCGGGTGCGGGCGCTGCGAGGCGAGGTGAGGTGAGGTGAGGTGAGGTGAGGTGAGGTGAGGGTCTGTCTTCCTGGGTCTCTCAGTCCAGGGCGCGCATCGCCGTGGACAGGGCGTCCTCCAGGAACTCCCTCCCCATGCGGGCTCCGCCGACGACGCGGATCCCCTGGATGAAGGTGGTCAGGAACCTGGCCAGTTCCCTCGGGTCCTTCTCGGGGGAGATCTCCCCCCGCGCCCGCGCCCGCTCCAGGGCGCCGGTGAGGAAGGACTCCACCTGCCGGATCGCGGTGCTGACACGGTCCGCGGCCTCGGGCCGGCCACCGCACTGGGTGGCGGCGCTGACCACGAGGCATCCCCGCGTGGGGTCGGTCAGGTCCGCCTCGATCAGGGCGCTGAGCACCCCGTGGACCGCGGACCGGATCCCGGGTGTCCCGTCGAGGGCGGTCTCCAGGTCGTGGCCCTGGAGCGAGGTGTAGCGGTCGAGGGCCCGTATGTAGAGCTGCTCCTTCGAGCCGAAGGCCGCGTAGAAGCTGCCGCTGCCTATCGACAGTTCCTTCAGCAGGTCCTGCAGGGAGGTCTCGGCATAGCCCTTGCGCCAGAACAGGTCCATGGCGCGGTCCAGCGCCCGGTCGATGTCGAACTCCCTGATGCGTGCCATGGAGCCAGCGTAGCGCGTTTTCTGGAATACTCAATCAACAATTGCCCGTGAACGACCGTCCGGCGCCGGTGGCGAGCAGGTGCGGCGGCGCGGCCCGGCATGCGTCCACCGAGCCGGGAACCCCGCCGCCCTCGCACCGGGGTGACACCCCGGCGGGTCACAGCCGGCGTAAAGATCCGTTCATGGTTCTCGGGCGACCGGAGACAGTGCCTGTCATGACCTGATAAGAAATGCGCACACTTCGGCTAAGAGGGATGGCTCCTGCACGCCTCGTGATGTGGACGCGCCTGTCGGCCCGAGTGACGCTTCGGCCACCGTCACAGCCATGGCTGTGACGGTGCGTCATTTTTTAGGAGATTTCTGCATGGCCAAGAAGGTCCACGCCGGCCCGGGACGTCCCGGGCACGCGGCAGCCAAGACCGGCAGACGGGCCAGGGCGGTCGCCGCGGCTTCCGCCGCGGCCGTCGCCCTCATAGCCGTCACCGCGACCGCCGGTGGCGCGGTCGCCCAGGGAGGGACGGCCGGATCGGACGCCCCGAGGCCAGTAGGGGCGGCCCCGCGGGTCCCCGCGGGCGCGAAGGTGACCGGCGTGACCGCGTCGGGAACCACGCTGCACCTCAGTGTGAACCTGGCTCCGCGGGACCCGCGGTCGCTGGCGGACTTCGTCACCGCGGTGTCCACACCGGGCAACGCCCAGTACCACCACTACCTGGCCAAGGGGCAGTTCGCCTCCGTCTTCGGTCCCACGCGGGCCACCATCGCGGCGGTCTCGGGGGCGTTGAAGGCGGCCGGTCTCTCTCCCGGCAGGGTCAGCCCGGACGGCCTGTCCATTCCGGTCACCGCCACCGCCGCGCAGGCGTCCCACGCCTTCGCCACCGGCTTCCACAACGTCCGGCTCAAGGACGGCACCACCGACTACCTCAACACCTCGGCCCCCTCGCTGCCCGCGAACGTGGCGTCCTCGGTGACCGGGATCGTCGGTCTGAGCAGCGTCAACACCGTCAGCAGTCACCACTCCGCGGTACGCCGCGCGAGCAGGAACGATTCTGCCGCCACCGGCGTCTCCGGACGCGGTTCGCGCACGGTGACCGCCCACACGTACACCCCGTCACTCTGCGCCGACTTCACCGGCTCGGGTCTGACCGACGGCACCGACTACTACAGCCCCGGCAAGCTGGCCGGCGCCTACGGGATGAGCAGCTCCGCCACCGCCGGTGCGGGACAGACCGTGGCCGTCTTCGAGCTGGAGAACGTCGACGCCGGCAGCATCGCCGCGTACCAGTCCTGCGTCGGCACCAGCACCCCGGTGTCGCACGTGTACGTTGACACGACGGCAGGGGCAGGCGCGCCGGCCACCGACGGTTCGGTCGGCGTGGAATCGGCGCTCGACATCGAGGACCTGATAGGTCTGGTGCCCGGCGCCGCCGTCATCGACTACCAGGGACCGGACGCCGCGTCCGCGACCGACCAGAACGTGCTCGACGTCTACCAGCGGATGGTCACCGACGACCAGGCGCAGGTCATCTCCACCAGCTGGGGTGAGTGCGAGGCGGTCGAGAGCAGCGCGACCGCGAGCGCCGAGAACACCGTCTTCGCGGAGGCCGCCGCCCAGGGCCAGAGCGTCGTCGCCGCCTCGGGCGACGACGGCTCCAGCGACTGCTACCGCGCGACCGGCTCCACGGCCAAGGCCGTCGACGACCCCGCGAGCCAGCCCTACGTCACCGGTGTCGGCGGCACCACGATGACCACCTCGGGCAGCACCACGACCCAGACGACGTGGGGCAACGCCTCCGGTGGCACCGGAGGCGGCGTCTCCTCGCGCTGGGCCCCCGTCGTCTACCAGGGCGGTGTCGCCACCACCGGCAAGCGTGCCGTTCCGGATGTCTCCGCCCTGGCGGACCCGGCCGACGGGTATCCGATCTACTTCCAGGACGACAGCCAGTCCTCCAGTCCCGTCCCCGGCCTCGTCGGCGGCACCAGCGGTGCGGCCCCGACCTGGGCCGCCGCGGTCGTCCAGGCCAACGCGGGCACGGCCTGCCAGGCCAACGGCCCGGTCGGCTTCCTCAACAACGCCCTCTACAAGGCCGCACGGAGCAGCTACCCGACGAACTTCTGGGACGTCACCAGCGGCGACAACTCCGTGTACGCCACGGGCTACACGGCGGCGGCCGGCTACGACGAGGTGACCGGCCTGGGCTCGCCCAAGGAGGCCGGCCTGACCAGCGCACTGTGCGCGGCCAAGGGCACGGCCGCCACGGGCGCCGCCACCTTCCACCCGCTCAGCAGCCCCAAGCGGCTGCTGGACACCCGCAACGGCACCGGCTGGGGCCTCAGTTCCGTCCCGGCCACGAAGCCCCTGGTCGCGGGCGGCACCGCCCCGGTCAAGATCGAGGGAGCCGGAGGGATCCCCAGCAGCGGCGTGACCGCCGTCGTGCTCAACCTCACGGTCACCGGCACCACGGGCGCGGGTTCGCTGATCGCCTGGGCCGACGGCACCGGCAAACCGTCGACCAGCAACCTCAACTGGACCGGCGCCGGCCAGACCATCGCCGCCTCGGCGACCGTGAAGGTGGCGGGCGACGGCGTGGTGGACCTCTACACGAGCAGCACCACCCACGTGATCGCCGATGTCCAGGGCTACTACACCAGCGGCACCACCGGCTCGAAGTACACGGCGCTGACCCCGGCCCGCCTGCTGGACACCCGCTCCAAGGTCGGCATCCCCACCACCAGCAAGATCTCCAACGCGGTGGTCAGCCTCAAGGTCCGCGGCCATGGGGGCGTGCCCACCGCCGCCACCTCCGTGGTGCTCAACCTGACGGCCACCCAGACCGTCGGCGGGGGCTACCTGGAGGCCTACCCCGAAGGCGCCACCCGGCCGACCGCGTCCAACGTCAACTGGTCGGCCACCGGGACCACCATCCCCAACCTGGTGGTCGTGCCGATCGGCAGCGACGGCAACGTCAGCGTCTACGTCCACGGCACCAGCCACGTGATCGCCGACGTCTCCGGCTACTTCTCCACCAGCGGCTCGACCTTCGACACGGTCACCCCGCTGCGCCTGCTGGACACCCGGCAGACGACGGCGCTGGGCGCCGGCAAGACGCTGGCCCTGCAGATCTCGGGGCGCGACGGCATCCCGTCCACCGGCGTCAAGGCCGTCGTGCTGACCGTCACCGTCACCGGCACCACGGGCAGCGGGTACCTCTCCGCCTGGGCCGACGGCGGCAGCCGTCCGACGGCCTCCAACCTGAACTGGGCGCAGGGCAGGACGATCGCCAACCAGGTCATCGTGCCCGTCGGCTCCGACGGCAAGGTGGACCTCTACGCGAGCAGCACCACCCACGTGCTCGCGGACGTGGCCGGCTACATCAGCTGACGCCCACCGACGCCCCCACCGACGGCACCACCGCGACGCCCCGCCGACCCTTCCGGCCGGCGGGGCGTCGTCGTGCGCACGCGGCGCCGGACGACGAAAAGGCCCCCGGTCTGCGTCTCCGCAGCCCGGGGGCCTCTCTTGCAAGGGTGAGTGACGGGACTCGAACCCGCGACATCCTGGACCACAACCAGGTGCTCTACCAGCTGAGCTACACCCACCACGACCGGCGGTGACTTTGTGGTTTCTCCGACCGGCCGAGAAAAAGTGTACAGGGTCCGGAGGGGTGCTCGTGCACGGCTTTTCCGGGGGCCCTCCGGGGCCCCGGGTACGGCTACTGGGCAGGCAGGACGTGCTTGGCGGCGATCTTCTTCGCGGTGTCCGAGTCCGGGCCGGGCTGCGGTACGAAGACGGCCTCGCGGTAGTAGCGCAGTTCGGCGATCGACTCGCGGATGTCGGCGAGGGCGCGGTGGTTGCCGTTCTTCTCCGGGCTGTTGAAGTACGCCCGCGGGTACCAGCGCCGGGCCAGCTCCTTGACGCTGGAGACGTCGACGATCCGGTAGTGCAGGTAGCCCTCCAGGGCCGGCATGTCCCGGGACAGGAAGCCGCGGTCGGTGCCGACGGAGTTTCCGCACAGCGGGGCCTTGCCGGGTTCCTTCACGTGCTCCCGTACATAGGCCAGGACCTTCTCCTCGGCCTCGGCCAGCGTCGTGCCGCCGGCCAGTTCGTCGAGGAGCCCGGACGCGGTGTGCATCTGCCGCACCACCTCCGGCATCGTCTCCAGTGCCTTGGCCGGCGGACGGACGACGATGTCCACGCCCTCGCCGAGCACGTTCAGCTCGGAGTCGGTGACCAGCGCGGCCACCTCGATGAGCGCGTCGTCGGACAGCGAGAGGCCGGTCATCTCGCAGTCGATCCACACCATGCGATCGTTCATGTGTCTAACCTTACGGCGCGCCGCCGCGAGCCGGACCGGCCGTGCGGTGACCTTGTGGGCGAGGCGGCGGGCCGGAGCCCCGGAACGGCGACCGCCCACCCGACTCGGTCGGGTGGGCGGCGGCGCGGTTCAGCTGCCCGTGCGCGGGCCCGGCAGGCTGGCCGACAGGCCCACCGCCGCTGTCCTGCGGGTCTGCATCGGCAGTACCCCCTCGGGATACTGGACCGGCAGCGGACCCGACGGCGGCAGCGGCGCCGGTTCCGGGGTGTCGGCACGGTCCGCCTGGGGGCGCCGGGCCCGGTACGCCGCCCGGTACGCGGCCGGGGACGAGCCGAGCTGGCGGCGGAAGTGGCCGCGCAGCGCGACGGGGGAGCGGAAGCCGCAGCGGCCCGCCACCTCGTCCACCGAGTAGTCCGACGTCTCCAGGAGGCGCTGCGCCTGGAGCACCCGCTGTGTGATCAGCCACTGGAGCGGGGCGCTGCCGGTCAGGGACCGGAAACGGCGGTCGAACGTCCGGCGGCTCATGTACGCGCGTGCCGCCAGCGTCTCCACGTCGAACTGCTCGTGGAGGTGCTCCAGTGCCCAGGCGACGACCTCGGCCAGCGGGTCGGCGCCGATCTCCTCTGGTAAAGACCGATCGAGGTAGCGCTCCTGACCGCCCGAGCGGCGCGGCGGGACCACCAGGCGGCGGGCCAGGGCCCCGGCCGCCTCGTTGCCGTGGTCCGTGCGCACGATGTGGAGACACAGGTCGATCCCGGCCGCCGTACCGGCCGAGGTCAGCACGTCCCCGTCGTCCACGAAGAGTTCGCGTGGATCGACGTGCACCGACGGGTAGCGCTTGGCCAGCGTCGGCGCGTACATCCAGTGCGTGGTGGCCGGGCGGCCGTCCAGCAGTCCGGCGGCGGCCAGGACGAACGCCCCGGTGCACAGTCCTACTATGCGCGCCCCCTCTTCGTGGGCGCGGCGCAGCGCGTCCAGCGCCTCCTCCGGTGGTGGCGCCGTTATCGAGCGCCAGGCCGGTACGACGACCGTCCCGGCGCGCGAGATGGCCTCCAGGCCATGCGGCGCGGTGAGTTCCAGGCCCCCTGTGGTCCGCAGTGGGCCTTCCTCGCCGCCGCACACCAGCAGTCGGTAGCGCGGCACGCCGGCGTCCTGGCGGTCTATCCCGAACACCGACAGCGGTATGGAACTCTCGAAGATGGGGCCGCCGCTGAACAGCAGCACCGCGACGATCTCCTTGCGGCGTCGCCCGGACAGTTTCCGGGCCGCGGCTTCCGGCGCGGCAGTGGAGTCGTGGCTCATACTGCTAAGCCCCCCTCGGTGGTCGCGGCTCCTCGGTTGTGTCGCTCCTGCACGTTTCCCCTCGGTCCTGCACGAGTCCCCCGCCGTAAGACGTCAAGATCGAATCTACTGGTTCCCGCGGTGTCGCGTTGACCAGTTCGACACGCCGTCGATTGTCGACATGACAACTTGGCGTGAAGCATTCGATCACGAAGGGTTGCACTCGCGGGCCGTGCAGGGAAGTGCGCCTCGTGTCAGTGGCCAAACCGCATAGGGTGCACGGGGTCTCCCGGACCCTGTCCGTGCAGGTGGAACGGGGGTTCGGGGGGAGTGGGGGGTCCTCTTGCACAGGGTCGGGAAGTTGGCTGAAAAGCAGCGTTCCAGGGTGTCGAAACCGGTCAGTCGACCGGTGTCGTACCCGTCGTGCTCCTGGTGTCCGGTGTGGTGCCCCTGGTGTGACGTCCGCCGCCCCGGGGCGCCGTCGCGCGCTCCGACCGCCGCAGCAGGAACCGGCACACCGCCGTGACGGCGGCGAGGCCCAGCGCGGTGCCGGCCGTACCGGCCAGCGAGGTGCCGTACCAGAGGAGCACCACCGGGACGAGGACGCAGGAGAACGCGGCCCAGCGGACCACGTCGCCCGTGGTGTCCGGGGCGGGGCGCGAACGGCGTCCGGCGGAGCGCGGATCGCGGGCGGTGGGACGCGGTCCGGACATCGTCGTACTCCCTGTCGTGGTGCACTCGTACCGTGATCAACGCCCGTCGGCGCCGACGGTCACCGTGCGTACGCCTCGGGCCTGTCCGAATCCTGTGCAAACCGCCTGTACGGGGCAGCAACCATTGCGTTACGGGCGCGGCTCGTGCATGCTCCGGGGAACCCCTTACCGACTCCGGGGAAAGTCCCCTACGGAGCGTGCGCGGGATCTGGGCTGAGGAGGCGTGCCGCCGTACCCTTGGGGGTATGGGCTTGGGAAGATGTTTCCCGGACACAGCTCCGCCGCACTCTGTCGTCCCTCCCATATATAAGGATCACAACGCCGAGACAGCCATGGCCGGTCACGAATTCTTCGATCCAGCGGACCGCAAGCGGCCGGTCGCCGACCCCACGGCGGCCGATGCCCTGGCGGCGGAAGAGGCACGCCCTTCCTGCGATCCCGCCTTCAAGCACGGGGTGGTCGTCGGCTTCGACGGTTCCACCTCCAGTGAGCGCGCCCTCGCCTACGCGATCGGCATGGCCCACCGCTCCCGCACCGGGCTGATCATCGTTCACGTCGCCAACCGACTGCCGACCACCGTGTGGGCCGGCTGCGAGCCTCCCGTCTTCGTCGACGTGCCGGACCACCGCACCGAGGTGCTCGGTCTGGAACTCGCCTGTGCCGACTACCTCTCCGAGGTGCCCTGGATCCTCGTCGAGCGCGGCGGTGACATCTGCCACGAACTCGAAGAGGTGGGGCGGGAGTACGAGGCGGACGCGATCGTCGTGGGGTCCACCCACGGGATCGTCGGCCGGATCTTCGGCTCCGTCGCCGGACGGCTCGCCAAGCGGGCCAAGCGACCCGTCGTTGTCATTCCGTAACTCTCCGTTCTGCCATGCAGAGGTGTTTGTGCCCTTGTGAAGGGCATATATCGGTCACCGCGTACAACTGCACAGAGCATGAAGGGAGCCCGCCGTGGACAACGACGTCTCTGCGGGAAGCGGAACCACTACCGTGGCCGGCCGACTCGCCCTGGGGATCACCCTGTTGGCGTTCGGCCTCGGCACCACCGGCGTCATCGACGACGTGACCACGTCCGACGCCGTGTCAATCGCCCACTACGTGGGCGGAGTCGCCCTGTTCCTCGTCGGCCTGCTGGCCTTCCGTGACCGTGACACCGTGAACGGCACGGGCTGGGTGGCGCTCGGCGCCCTCTGGTTCACCTGGGCCGTCTCGTCCGGCGACCACACCTCGGCCAACGGCGCCGGCCTCTTCCTGCTCCTCTTCGCCCTCGTGGCCCTGTCGTTGACCCTCGCGGGCGGCGACCAGCTCGGACAGGGCGTGTACGGGCTGCTGTTCCTGGCGATGCTGGTGCTCGCCGTCGCGAACTTCGCCGACAGTTCGTCACTGGCCAAGGCCGGGGGCTGGGTCGCGGTGGCCGCGGGGGCGGTGGCCTGGTACGCCGCGACGGCCGCGCTCGCGCACTGGCCGACGGTGCTGCCGGGGCGGGCTGCCGGGCGTGGGGTGACGGCCCACGGCTGATATGGCAGCCGACGCCGGGGAGTTGGGCGTCCCCGGCGACATAGAGAGCGGACCCCCCGTTGCCTTGGTGGCACACGTGGGGGTCCGTTCGGTCGTGTGGCCCGTGCGGGTGCGTGGGGGTTGCTCGCGCAGTTCCCCGCGCCCCTGACGGGGCGCTGAATCGACGTCAGTATCAACGCGCCCCAAAGGGGCGCGGGGAACTGCGCGACAAGCCCCCACCGGCCCGCACGCGTAAACGGTCCTACTCCACCGTCACCGACTTCGCGAGGTTCCTCGGCTTGTCGATGTCGCGGCCCAGGGCCTTCGCCGTGTGGTACGCGAGGAGTTGGAGGGGGATGCCCATCAGGATGGGGTCGAGTTCGTCCTCGTTCTTCGGGACGACGATCGTGCGGTCCGCCTTCTCCTGGTGCTGGTGGGCCACCGCGAGGATCTTGCCGCTGCGGGCCTTGATCTCCTCCAGGGCCGCCCGGTTCTTCTCCAGCAGGTCGTCGTCCGGGACGATCGCCACCGTGGGGAGGGCCGGCTCGATCAGCGCCAGCGGACCGTGCTTCAGCTCGGACGCCGGGTAGGCCTCCGCGTGGATGTAGGAGACCTCCTTCAGCTTCAGGGAGGCCTCACGGGCCACCGGGTAACCCCGGACGCGGCCGATGAAGAGCATCGAGCGGGCCTCGGCGTACTCCGCGGCCATCTTCTCGATCTCCGCCTCCTGGGCGAGGATCTCCGAGATCTGGGCCGGCAGCTTGCGCAGGCCCTCGATGATCCGCTTGCCGTCGCGGACCGAGAGGTCACGGATGCGGCCGAGGTGGAGGGCGAGGAGCGCGAACGCGACCGTCGTGTTCGTGAAGCACTTCGTGGACACCACGCAGACCTCCGGGCCCGCGTGCACGTACGTGCCGCCGTCCGCCTCGCGGGCGATCGCGGAGCCCACCACGTTCACCACCCCCAGCACCCGCGCGCCCTTGCGCTTCAGCTCCTGGACGGCGGCGAGGACGTCGTACGTCTCACCGGACTGCGAGACGGCGATGTACAGGGTGTCCGGGTCGACCACCGGGTTGCGGTAGCGGAACTCGGAGGCCGGCTCGGCGTCCGCGGGGATACGGGCCAGCTCCTCGATCATCTGGGCGCCGATCATGCCCGCGTGGTACGAGGTGCCGCAGCCGAGGATCTTCACCCGGCGCACGGCACGCGCGTCCCGGGCGTCCAGGTTGAGGCCGCCGAGGTGCACGGTGGAGAAGCGGTCGTCGATCCGGCCGCGCAGCACGCGGTCGACCGCGTCGGGCTGCTCGAAGATCTCCTTGTGCATGTACGTGTCGTGGCCGCCCATGTCGTACGACTCGGCCTCCCACTCCACGGTGGTCGGCTCGGCCGTCGTCCGGGTGCCCTCGGTGGTGTACGTCCGGAAGTCGTCGGCCTTGAGGGTGGCCATCTCGCCGTCGTCGAGGGTCACTATCTGCCGGGTGTGGGTGACCAGGGCCGCGATGTCCGAGGCGACGAACATCTCCTTGTCGCCGATGCCGAGGACCACCGGGGAGCCGTTGCGGGCCACCACGATGCGCTCGGGGAAGTCGGCGTGCATGACCGCGATGCCGTAGGTGCCCTCGATCACGTGCAGCGCCTGACGGACCTTCTCCTCCAGGGTCTCCGCCTGCGAGCGGGCGATCAGGTGGGTGAGGACCTCGGTGTCGGTCTCGGAGAGGAACTCGACGCCGTCCGCCTCCAGCTTGCGGCGCAGCTCGGCCGCGTTGTCGATGATGCCGTTGTGGACGACGGCGACCTTCTGGTCGGCCGACATGTGCGGGTGGGCGTTCACGTCGGAGGGCGCGCCGTGGGTGGCCCAGCGGGTGTGGGCGATACCGGTGGTGCCCTTGAAGCGCGCCGGGACCTTCGCCTCCAGGTCGCGGACCCGGCCCTTGGCCTTGACCATCTTCAGGCCGCCGGTCTTCGGGGTGGTGACGACGATGCCCGCCGAGTCGTAACCGCGGTATTCCAGCCGCTGCAGACCTTCGAGAAGAAGGGGAGCAACGTCGCGCTTACCGATGTATCCGACAATCCCGCACATATATAGGTGTTCCGATCCTCGACCTGATGGGTCAGCCGTAGACGATGCGGCGCAACTGCCGGAGGGTGAACTCCGGCGGGGCGACCGCCCTGTACTTCAGATCCGCCTCGATCCGTTCGAAGATCTCCGTGTTCACCAGGCCTTCCGCCTGGAGTTCGCGGTGGCGGCGCCGGACGTAGTCCCCGGCCGTCTCGTCGAAGTACGCGAGCACGTCCTGGATCACCCGCAGCGCCTCGCCCCGGCTCAGGGGCGTGGACCGCGTCAGATGATCAACCAGTTCGTCGTGCACCCGGTAGATCCTGAAGTACCGGCGTCGGTTTCGCAAGAATCCTGCCCGATTCCGGGCAACGGTCTGTTGAATCTCTTATGGGGTGCTGTTCGCAGCCTGTCCATCCTGTGTCTTGCGCCACGTTGCTTGTGGAGACGATTTTCAGACGCCATGGACATTCCTCGTATGGGCGTACCCGATGAGCTCGCCGACCGCATGACGATGGCCGAGCAGCACGAGTACCTCCGCGCCAAGTTCTCCCGGCGCTCCATGATCAGAGGCGGCGCCGTCACGCTCGGCGCCGTCACGGGCGGCTCCTTCGTGCTGGGCGGCACCGCCCAGGCCGCCGTCCCCACGCAGTCCTCCGCCCCCGCCACCCAGTACGTCGACGGCGCCTACGTGGCCCCGTTCGGCCGGCACCTCGCCTACGGCAACGACGCCGGCACCGAGATGACGATCTCCTGGCAGGTCCCGGTCGCGGTCAAGCGGCCCTTCGTCCGCATCGGCACCCACGCCTCGCACCTCTCCGTCAGGATCGACGCCGAGGTCCGCTCCCTCTACACCCCGGCCGGCATCGGCGCCAGCGGCGACCACACGCAGTACTACGTGCACGCCAAGCTGGCCAACCTCAAGCCCGGCAAGACGTACTACTACGGCGTCGGCCACGACGGCTTCGACCCCGCCTCCCCGAAGTTCGCCGGCACCATCGGCACCTTCACCACCGCCCCCCGCCACAAGGAGCCGTTCACCTTCACCGCCTTCGGCGACCAGGGCGTCAGCTACCACGGCCTGGCCAACGACGCCCTGATCCTCGGCCAGAACCCCAGCTTCCACCTGCACGCCGGTGACATCGCCTACGCCGACCCGTCCGGCGCCGGCAAGACCGCGGACACCGGCTTCGACTCCCGCGTGTGGGACCAGTTCCTGGCCCAGACCGAGTCGGTCGCCAAGTCCGTGCCGTGGATGGTGTCGTACGGCAACCACGACATGGAGGCCTGGTACTCGCCCAACGGCTACGGCGGCGAGGAGGCCCGCTTCAGCCTCCCCGACAACGGGCCGGACAAGAAGAACCTGCCGGGCGTCTACTCCTTCGTCCACGGCAACACGGCGGTCATCTCGCTCGACCCGAACGACGTCTCCTTCGAGATCCCGGCCAACCTCGGCATCTCGGGCGGCACCCAGACCAAGTGGTTCGAGGCGCAGCTGAAGAAGTTCCGCGCCGACAAGGACATCGACTTCATCGTCGTGTTCTTCCACCACTGCGCCTACTGCACCTCCACGGCGCACGCCTCGGAGGGGGGCGTGCGACAGGAGTGGGTGCCGCTGTTCGAGAAGTACACGGTGGACCTGGTCATCAACGGCCACAACCACCAGTACGAGCGCACCGACGTCATCAAGGGCAACAAGGTCGTCAAGAAGCTCCCGATCGGCGAGACCGCCTACCCCGAGACCGAGGGTGTCGTGTACGTCACCGCGGGCGCGGCCGGCCGCAGCCTCTACGCCTTCACCGCCCCCGACTCCTACGAGGGCCACCTGAACGAGGTCGACTCCGTCGCCTCCTTCATCAACACCAAGGACGGCAAGGTCAACGAGACCGTCACCTGGTCCCGGGTGCGCTACCTCAACTACTCGTTCCTGCGCGTGGACGTCGAGCCCGCCCCGCGCGGCCAGTACGCCAAGCTGAAGGTGTCGGGCATAGCCGAGACCGGCGACCGCATCGACCACTTCACGGTGGCCCGCAAGGCCAAGTAGTCACAGGCCGGCGGCAGGCGGTCCTCACAGCTCCCTGAGGACCGCCTGTTTGGCCGTCGTGAACTCCTCGTCGGTGAGGACGCCCGCGCGGTGCAGCTCGCCCAGCTCCCGCAGCCGGCGCAGCAGCGCGTCGTGATCGGCCCCGGGCGCCTGAGCCCGCCGCGGTACGCCCGCCACGGCGGCCGCCGACGGGTGCGGCAGCCGGGCCTGCACCGCGGCCGCGACCAGCGCCATCAAAGGGTCCCGTCCGAACCCCCACAGCTCCACCGCGTTCGGGTCGTACTTGGCCCGGGTCCCGGCCGGCGCGCCCCGCACCCGGAACCGCAGATGGCCGTTCTCCAGCCCGGCGGAGGGCTGCCACTCCACGCCCAGGATGTCCGCCAGGTCCAGCGTCCGCGGTCCGGCGGCGGCCTTCGAGTCCTCCGTCTTCCAGTTCCACTCCAGCCGCACCCGCTCCCCGTCGAAGGAGGCGGTGCCGTCCCCGGCGGACACCGACAGCGGCAGCGGCGGGCCCGGCAGCAGGTACTCGCTCACCGGCGTCCCCGGCACCCGCGCCAGGTGCAGCGCGTCGCGCACCTCGTCGGTGAAGTACTCGGCGACCCCGTACCGGTCCGGCTCGACCGTCAGCCGGTAGGGGTCGTGGATCTCGGCGAGCCGGCCCCCGGCGGCGTGCAGCAGCGGATCGGAGCCGTCCCGCAGCCGCAGCCTCAGCCGCCCCGCCCTGCGGCCCTGTTCGAACGAGACCCCGGCCAACGCGTCCAGCGGCACGACCAGTTCACCCAGCGCCCGGCGCAGCGTCCCGACGTTCCGGTCCCGCCCGGGGGTCAGCCGCAGGGCGTCTCCGTCGAAGACCCAGATGCCGTCCTTCTGGATGATTTCCGCCATGGGGGGATTGTTCCACCGCGGGCGCCCCCGAGGACCGTACCCGGGGGCGCCCGCCGGCCCGGTCAGAACCCCGCGACGGGATTCCTCAGGGTTCCGACCAGCTGGAGGGCGCCCGACGGGTCCGCGAGGTCCACCATCTGCCGGTTGTCGCGCAGCTGGAGCCGGTTCAGGCAGGACAGCGCGAACTCGGGCGCGAACATGTCGTACCGCTCGAACCTGTCGGCGAGTTCGGGTGCCGACTCCTGGTACGCGCGGACGACCTCGGCGACCGTCCGCCAGAAGTCGTCCTCCGTGAGGACCCCCGCGGTCGCGAGGTTCGCGGCGAGGAAGCGGAAGAAGCAGTCGAAGACGTCCGTGAAGACCGACAGCAGCTTCTGGTCGTCGGGGACCTCGACGCGCAGCCGCTCGACCGCCGGCGGCAGTACCGCGTCCGGGTCCAGCACCGCGATCTCCTCGGCGATGTCCTTGTAGACGGCCCGCTGGACCACGCCGTCCGCCAGGACCAGGATGACGTTCTCGCCGTGCGGCATGAACACCAGGTCGTAGGCGTAGAAGCAGTGCAGCAGCGGGGTGAGGTAGGCCCGCAGGTAGGCCCGCAGCCACTCCTTCGGCGTCAGCCCGCTCCGCTCGACGAGCGCGGCGGCGAAGGACGCGCCCTCGTGGTCCACATGGAGGAGGGAGGCCATCGTCGCGAGCGACTCGCCCTCCCGGAGACCCGGCACCGGGCTCTCGCGCCACAGCGCGGCCAGCATCTTGCGGTACGGCGAGTAGCGGTCGGTGGCCTTCTCGTACTCCAGGTGCCGGTAGCCCACGGCCGCCCGCTCCCGGATGATCGACAGACCGGTGGACTTCAGCACCGGGTCGTTGTCGATGAGCTGGGCCAGCCAGTCGTTGATCGCCGGGGTGGCCTCCATGTAGGCGGCCGAGAGCCCGCGCATGAAGCCCATGTTGAGGACCGAAAGGGCGGTCTTCACGTAGTGCTTCTCCGGGTGGGAGCGGTTGAAGAAGGTCCTGATGGACTGCTGGGCCAGGTACTCGTCGTCGCCCTCGCCCAGGCAGACCAGGTGCGCGCGGGCGACCTCGGCGGCGAAGGTGACGGAGAGCTTGTTCCACCACTGCCAGGGGTGGACCGGGATGAGGAGGTAGTCCGCGGGGTCGAGGCCCCGGTCGCGCAGGACGCCGTGGAAGCGGTCGACGGTCTCCTCGCCCAGCTCCTCCCGCACGAAGGACTCGTACTCGATGCCGACGCCCGCCGTGAACGCGGCACGCGACCGGTGGGCCGCCAGCCACACCAGCCGGACCGGGCTCGCGGTCTCCGGGGCGTACGACAGGTACTCGTGGACGCCGAAGCCGAGCCGTCCGTTGTTGGCGACGAAGCAGGGGTGGCCCTCGGTCATCCCGGTCTCGATCGCCTGGAAGCCGGCGCGCACCAGCTCGGCGACCGGGACCTGGGGCTTGGTGAGCTTGTAGCAGGTGCCGGAGAGGGTGGAGGAGATCTCCTCCAGGTAGACCGGCAGGATCTCGTCGCTCAGCCCCAGGGAGTCCTTCAGCTCGATGAAGAAGTCCAGGGCGGCGAGCGGCAGTTCGGCGCCGTCCCGGGTACGGCTGATGGAGTCCGGGTCGACCTGCCAGTGGTCCAGGGCGCGGCGGACGGCGGTGAAGCGGTAGCGGGTGAGCCCGTCGTCGCTGCGGACCACGTACGACGGCCCGTCCGCCTCCGGGGTGATCAGGCGCTCGTGGGCGAACTCGGCGAGCGCCTTGCGTATCAGGAGCCGGTTGGCCTTCTCCCAGCGCTCGGGGGAGAGGTGGGCGACCGCGTCTGCGAGGCTCATACGGCGGCCACCGCCCGCTCGAACCGCTCCCGGGTGCAGAAACTCAGCAACGCCCTTTTCTCCGGCTTCTCGATCTCCCGTACGGGCACGAACCCGACGGCCTCGTTCAGTGCGTGCACGGCCGTGTTGCCGACGTCCGGCTCGACGACGATCCGGCGGGTCGCCGGGTCCTCGAAGAGACGGCCGACGACGGCCGTGATGACGGCCTTCGTGAAGCCGTGCACGGGTGTGTCGGTGGCGGGGGTCAGGAAGTGCATCCCGACGTCGCCCGGCTCGGGCTCGTACAGCCCCACCAGTTCCCGGTGGACGGGGTCGTAGTGCTCCATCAGGAACGCGGGCGCACCGTCCGGGCCGAGCCCCAGCAGCGCGTGGTGGTGCTCGTCGGCCGCGATCTCCATGTAGGCCCGCTCGACGTCCTCCAGCCGCGCGTCCTGCATCATCCAGTAGGCCGCCTTGGGGTGCGTCACCCAGGAGTGCAGCAGCTCGGCGTCCCGGAGGGGGTCGAGGGGCCGGAAGGCGAACGTCGTGGTCGTCGTGCTCATACGGCGAACTCCTGGAAGGCGATGGTCTTCTCCACCGGGTAGTACTCCGAGCCCAGCAGCTCGCGGATGATGTACGCGTTCCGGTAGGGGCCCATGCCCAGGTCGGGGCTGGTGATGCTGTGGGTGTGGACGCCGGCGTTCTGGAGGAACACGTCCCGGCCGGTGACGTCGATCGCGTAGTTGCGGGCCACGTCGAAGTTGCCGTGCGCGTCGTAGCGCAGCCGGTCACGGACGGGCCTGAGGAACTCGGGCTCGGCGTACCGGTAGCCGGTGGCGAGGACCAGGCCCTGGGTCTCGATCTCGTAGTCCTTGCCCTGCTCCTCCTGGCGCAGCCTCAGCGTGTACGTGCCGTTGTCGTACGTGGCGCCCTCCAGCGAGGAGTTGGTGAGCAGCCGGGTGGGGACCGGGCCGCCGAGGTTCTTCTGGTAGAGCAGGTCGAAGATCTCGTTGATCAGGTCGCCGTCGATGCCCTTGAAGAGGCCCTTCTGTTCGGCGGTGAGCCGGTAACGGGTGTCCTCGGGCAGGGCGTGGAAGTAGTCGACGTACTCGGGGCTCGTCATCTCCAGCGTGAGCTTGGTGTATTCGAGCGGGAAGAAACGCGGGGAGCGGGTCACCCAGTTCAGCCGGTAGCCGTGGACGTCGATCTCGCTCAGCAGGTCGCGGTAGATCTCGGCGGCGGACTGGCCGCTGCCGACCAGCGTGATCGACTCCTTGGCCTGGAGCGCCTCGCGGTGCCCGAGGTACCGCGAGTTGTGGACGAGGTCGCCGCCCAGGCCCTCGCAGGCCGCCGGGATGTGCGGCGGGGTGCCGGTGCCGAGGACCAGCCGGCGGGCGCGGTAGGTCTCCCCGCCGGCCGTGGCGACGACGTACACCCCGTCCGCGTCCTCGTGGCGGACCTCCGTCACCGTGGTGTCGAAGCGGACGTTGGTCAGTCTGCCGGCGGCCCAGCGGCAGTAGTCGTTGTACTCCACCCGCAGCGGGTAGAAGTTCTCGCGGATGTAGAACGAGTACAGCCGGCCTTTCTCCTTCAGGTAGTTGAGGAAGGAGTACGGCGAGGTGGGGTCGGCCAGGGTGACCAGGTCCGACAGGAAAGGGGTCTGGAGGTGGGCGCCGTCCAGGAACATGCCCGCGTGCCACTCGAAGGCGGGCTTGGCGTCCAGGAAGACGCCGTCCAGTTCGGCGATCGGCTCGGTCAGGCAGGCGAGTCCGAGGTTGAAGGGGCCCAGTCCGATCCCCACGAAGTCATGGACGGTGGTCGGGTTCTCAGGACGCGCGGTCAAGGGACTCTCCCAGGTACTGCTCGGCGTGGCCGGCGATCAGATCGAGGACGGCGGTGATGTCGGCCGTCGTGGTCTCGGGGTTGAGCAGGGTGAACTTGAGGTAGTGGCGGCCGCCGACCTTGGTGCCCGCGACCACGGCGTCGCCGGAGGCGAACAGGGCCTTGCGGGCGTACAGGTTGGCGCGGTCGATCTCGGCCGGGTCGGTCACGGCGGAGGGGATGTAACGGAAGACGAGGGTGGACAGGGAGGGCTCGACGACGACGTCGTAGCGCGGGTCGGCCGCGAGCAGCCGCCAGCCCTCGGCCGCCAGGTCGCAGACCTCGTCGAAGAGTTCGCCGATGCCGTCGGCGCCCATGGTGCGCAGGGTCATCCACAGCTTGAGGGCGTCGAAACGGCGGGTGGTCTGGAGGGACTTGTCGACCTGGTTGGGAATGCGCTCCTGCACCATCCGGCGCGGGTTCAGGTACTCCGCGTGGTAGGTGGCGTGCCGCAGGGTGGCCGCGTCCCGGACCAGCACGGCGGACGAACTCACGGGCTGGAAGAAGGACTTGTGGTAGTCGACGGTGACCGAGTCGGCGCGCTCGATGCCGGCGATCCGGTCCCGGTGCTTCAGGGAGGCGAGCAGCCCGCAGCCGTAGGCCGCGTCGACGTGCATCCACACGCCGTACTGCTCGCACAGTTCGGCGATCTCCGGCAGCGGGTCGATGGAGCCGAAGTCGGTGGTGCCGGCGGTGGCGACGACCGCCATCGGCACCAGGCCGTCCCTCTTGCAGCGCTCCAGTTCGCGGGCGAGGGCGACGGTCCCCATCCGCTTGTCCTGGCCGACGGGGACGGAGACCACCGCGTCCGGGCCGAGGCCGAGCAGTTTCGCCGACTTCTGCACGCTGAAGTGGCCGACCTCGGAGGCGAAGACGCGCAGGTCGGCCAGGCCTGCGGACCCTTCCCGCCCACCCGGCCCCGGTTTGGCCTCCTCCCGGGCCAGCAGCAGCGCCTGGAGGTTGGACTGGGTGCCGCCGGAGGTGAACACGCCGTCGGCGGCCTCGCCCAGGCCGATGCGGGCGGCCGTCCAGTCGATCAGTTTCCGCTCGATCAGGGTGCCGCCGGCCGACTGGTCCCAGGTGTCGAGGGAGGAGTTGACGGCGGAGAGCACCGCCTCGCCGAGCACCGCCGGGATGACCACGGGGCAGTTGAGGTGGGCGAGGTAGCGGGGGTGGTGGAAGTAGACCGCGTCCCGGAGGTAGACGTCCTCCAGTTCGTCCAGGACCGCGGAGGTGTCGTGCAGCGGACGGTCGAGGTCGATGCGGTCGACGCGCGGGGCGAGGGCGTCGACGCCGACACCCGTGAACGGACGGTCGGTGGCGGCGAGTTTGGCCGCCACCCGCTCTACTCCTTCGGTCACGCGGCGGCGGTAGTGCTCCGCGGTGAGGTCATTGAGCAGGTGCGAGCGCATGAGGGGGGCCTCCGGGACGATCCGTGCGAGGGGCGGAGCGATCAGCTCCACTTAGGTTAGCCTAACCTAAGTAACGCGAGCGAAACGCTGCCTCTCCCGTGACGGCGGTCACTCCGGCCCCCAACTACTCGCCGGCCGCCCGGAGCTGTTCCTCCGTCAGGCCCTGCCGCCAGTAGCCGACGAAGGTGACCCGGCGGCGGTCGGTCCCGCGCTCCCGGACGAAATGCCGGCGCAGCTCCCGCACCCGCCCCGCCTCGCCGGCGATCCAGACGTACGGCCGTTCGCAGCGCGGGAGCCGGGCGGCGCGGATCTCCGCCAGGGCGCCGCGCCCGCCGGTCAGCCAGGTGATCTCCACGTCCGCCCCGGTGACCACGTCCTGGACGTCCCCGGCGTGCGGGACCTCCAGCCAGGCGCGGGCCCGGGTCCCGGCGGGCAGCGCCTCCAGGATCGCGGTCGCGGCGGGCACGGCCGTCTCGTCACCCCAGACCAGGACCAGATCGGTGTCCTCCGGCGGCCGGAAACGGATCGCCCGGTTGTCCGCGACCGCCGGGCCGAGCAGCACCACCGGATCCCCGGCGCCGGCCCGTGCCGCCCAGCGGGAGGCGGGCCCCGGGGGCGTGGCCGCACCCGGCCCGATGCCGTGCAGCGCGAAGTCGATGTCGATCTCGTCGGGATCCCGGCGCAGCGCCCGCAGTGTGTACGAGCGCATCACGGCCCGTACGTCGTCGGGGAGTTCACGCCAGCCCTGCCACCAGCTGTCGCCCAGCTCGATCGGGACGACGGGCTCGGCGCGCCCCTGTGCCGGGAGGAACAGGGAGAGGGACTGGTCGTGTCCGTGGGAGTGGAAGTGCGCCAGGTCCGCACCGGCGAAGGTGACCCGGACCAGAGACGGACCGAGCCGCCTCGTCCGTACGACCCGGAGGGAGAAGAAACGGAACGGGGCGGCTACGGCCGTCGTCATATGAGCTCCTGGGAGTCAGGAAGTTGTAGGGGGCGCGGAGGGAAGGTCAGCTGACCTTCTTCGCGGTCTCCAGGGCCTTGGCGAGGTTCTCCACCATCGCGACGCACTTGTCGTAGGAGAAGATCGGCTCGGGGGAGCGGGCGATGACCTGGCCGGCCTGGACCGCGGGGAGCTTCTTCCAGGTGGCCTCGGTGATGTCGGCCGGCTGGATGGTCGCCGAGCGGTCGTCCATCATGATGACGTCGGCCGGGTACTTGTCGACGTTCTCCCAGCTCAGGTCCTCGTACCAGCCGCCGCTCTTCTTCAGCACGGACGCCGAGGGCTCCACGAAGTTCACCCCGAGCGCCTTGAAGTACTCCAGGTCCACCGAGAGGTTGGTGCCGGAGACGTAGAACAGGCTCTGGGCGGCGGACCCGGCCAGCACCTTGATGTCGGGGTGCGCCTTGGCGGCGGCCCGCAGCCGGGTGGACGCGGCCTCGAAGCGCTTCTTGGCGTCCACCACCTTGCTCGCCGTCAGGTCCGCGCCGAGCGACTCGGCGAGGGCCCAGACCCGCTGGAGCGGAACGGTCAGCTGACGGTCGTAGGCGGAGATCCCGACGCTCGGGGCGAGCTTGGCGATCTTGTCCTTGGACTCGTCCGGGACGTACCAGAGGGTGCCGGCCGCGTCGAACATCGTGGTGATGAGGACGTCGGGGGCGAGGGCCGCGTACTTCTCGACGTTGAACTGGCCCCACGCGTTGCCGAGGACGGTCAGCTTGCTGACGTCCATGTCGCCGGCCTGGACGTCGGCCTTGCCGTCCTTGGTCGTGG
This sequence comes from Streptomyces arenae, assembly GCF_022343545.1. NCBI lineage: Bacteria > Bacillati > Actinomycetota > Actinomycetes > Kitasatosporales > Streptomycetaceae > Streptomyces > Streptomyces arenae. The sequence continues at coordinate 179,541 of NZ_JAKQYH010000043.1, read as the reverse complement.
TCGGGCCGAAGACGCCCTTGACCTCGACGCCGTAGTCGTGGAGCGCGGCGGCGACACCGACGAACGCGACGATGTTCGCCGGGGCCTTGTCCAGCTTCACCGTGGTCCCGCGGTCGTCCTTGAAGCTCCAGGGGCCGGAATCGGCGGCCGTCGTCCCCTTGCCGGAGGAGCCACCGCTCTTGTCGTCGTCACCGCAGGCGGCGAGCACGGCACCGAGGCCGAGGGCGCCGCCGGCGGCGAGGATGCCACGGCGGGTGAGGTGGGCTGCTCTGGCGTTGGACATGGCTGTGGCTGCTTTCGGACGTGCGGAAACCCCGCCGGACAGGTCGTCGCTTAGGTTAGCCTAACCTCACGTGATGTCCAGTGTCCGGGGTCCCGCGCGAACGTCGCGCGACGGGCGGCGCTTTTTCCCGGCGCTTTTTCCATCCGCCCCGCATTAACCGCGTGTTCATATTCTCTCCGCCCCTGATTTCCGGCGACGGACCAAAAGGCGAGTAATCCCGAGTTCAATCTTGACCATGGTCGGTCAAGGTGCGTAAAAATTGCCCCCGGTGGGGACCTGGGGACTACGGGGGGCTGTAGTGAGACCTGAGCTGACGCATCGTCATAACCGTGTCACAAGAGGCTTGTTGAGTCTGGCCGCGGTCGTCGCGGTGAGCGCGGGCACGCTCACGGCGATTCCGGCGCCCGCCGTGGCCGGGCAGAATCCGCAGGCGCAGCTGACCGAGGCACAGAAAGCCTCGCAGGAAGCCGTCGACAGCAATGAGCGGGTCGAGGTGAAGGGCGACCGCACCGAATACGCCACGACCTACGCCAATCCCGACGGCAGCACCTTCTCCCTCAGCCTCTCGACCGTGCCGGTCCGCGTCGAGCGGGCCGACGGCTCCTGGGCGGAACCGGACGCCACGCTGGAGCGCCGCGCCGACGGGACCGTGGGCCCGCGGGCTGCGGTCGCGGACGTGTCCTTCTCCGGCGGCGGGGACGGCGCCGGCCTGGTGACGGTGGCCGAGGGCGGCCGTTCGCTGACCGTGGGCTGGCCCGGCACGCTGCCCGAGCCCACCCTGGACGGCGCATCGGCCGTCTACTCCGAGGTGCTGCCCGGAGTGGACCTGCGGATGACCGCCACCACCGAGGGCTACCGCGAGGCGCTCGTCGTCAAGACGGCCGGGGCCGCGGCGAGCGACGAACTGAAGCGGCTCGACTTCCCGGTACGGGCCGAGGGGCTGACCCTGAGCGAGGGCGCGGGCGGCGGTCTCAACGCCGTGGACGCCGACGGCAACGCGGTGTTCCGGACACCGACCGCCCGCCAGTGGGACTCGGCCGGAGACACGGCGACACCCGCCGGGACGTCGGCCATGTCCCTGCGGGCGGCCGACACTCCGGTCGCCTCCGACGGAGCCGAGGCCCCCGACCCCGCGGCCGGCCCCAGCGACGGCGACGCGTCCGCCGTGCTGCCCGTGACCGCCGACGACGACTCGATCACCGTGGTGCCCGACGCCGGCCTGCTCACCGGCGACGACACGGTCTTCCCGCTCTACATCGACCCCGACGTCTCCTGGGGGGAGTCCGAGCGCACCCTGCTGTCCTCGGACGGCGACACCTTCTACAACTTCTCCGGCGGCGACGACGGAGAGGGCGTCGGCTACTGCGGCACCTACGTGACCGGCGGCTACGCCTACTACTGCGGCTCCGGCTACAAGCAGCGCATGTACTTCGAGTTCGCGCCGACCGCGCTGCGCGGCAAGCGGGTGCTGGACGCCACGTTCCGGGTGACCGAGCGCTGGTCGATGTCCTGCACCCACACCACCGTGCAGCTGGTGCGGACGCCGAACATCTCGTCCGCGACCAGATGGCCGGGGCCGACCAGCGGCTGGGACATCATGGGCGACCGCACGGTGTCCGCGGGCCGCGGTTCCGCCTGCGACCCGAGCCAGCCGGACGCGCCGATCGAGTTCAACGACGACCCGGCGCAGAACTACGAGAACCTCACCGACACCGTGAAGTCCTTCGCCGCCGGTGACTTCTCCCGGCTGACGCTGATGCTGAAGGCGTACAACGAGTCGGACCCCAACGGCTGGAAGCGGTTCGACGACGACGCCGTGCTGGACGTCGACTACGTGGGCGTCCCGGCGCCGCCGACCAGCCCCGGTGTGCTGTCGGGCGAGATCTCCTCCTGCGAGACGGACGCGAGCGACCCGGCGGTGCTGTCCGACCCGACGCCCACCTTCAGCGCGGTGGCCCAGACCCTCTCCGGAGGGGAGTCCGAGGCGAACCTGCGCACGCACTTCTACGTGCAGAAGAAGGCCACCGACGGCACCTGGGCCGTGGTCACCGAGCCGGTACGGCCGGTCAGTCCCGGCTATGTGAACGACAACCAGAAGGTGTCGGTCAGTTCACCGGTGACACTGGCGGACGGCGGTACCTACCGGATGGCGGTGTTCACCCGCTCCTACTACAACGGCGGTGCCAGTTATCTGGAGTCGCACAGCACGGTGACGACCAAGGGCTGGTGCTACTTCAAGGTCGACACGACGGCCCCCAAGGCGCCGGTGATCACGTTCGGGACGAAGTACACGGCCTGCACGGCCAACGCCTGCGCCCCGGCCGGCGGTCCCGGTGTCAAGGACGACTTCACCTTCTCCCCGGCGTCGGGCGACGCGGCCACGGTCGTGGGGTACCGCTACAAGCTGTCCTCCTCCAGCGCCTGGTCGGCCACGGTCACCGGGACGACGGTGAAGAAGGCCATCGCACCCGACCTGGCCGGCACCCAGGTGCTCCAGGTACGGGCCCTGGACAACGTGGGCAGCGGCCGCTGGGGCGCCATCGCGAGCGTGAAGTTCAACGTGCAGGAGAGCCAGGGAGCCACCGGCCGCTGGCACTTCGACGACGGCGTGGCCAACTCGGGCGTCACGCTCGCCGCCGACTCCGCGGCGACCGAGGGCACCCGGCACCCCGCCACCCTCTACACCACCGGCGCCGGCTGGTCCGGGTTCGGCCGGCGGGGCGACGGCGACCGCTCGCTGTGGCTCAACGACACCTCCGACACCACCCGGCAGTCCGGATACGCGGCGACCTCGACCGCCGCCGTGAACACCCAGTCCTCGTACACCGTTTCGGCCTGGGCGTATCTGACGGAGAGCACCGAGTACCGGGCCGTCCTGTCCCAGACCGGCAGTGACGACTCCGGATTCGTCCTCTACTACTCGGCCGGCGCCAAGCGGTGGGTGTTCCGCTACGACTGGTCCGACAGCGCGGGCACCCGGCACTACGTCACCAACGGGGCGGACGCCGAAGGCCCGGTGCTGAAGGTGTGGACCCATGTGGCGGCCGTCTACGACGCCGACGCGAAGACCATCCAGCTGTACGTCAACGGCCGCGCACAGGGCGACCCGGTCGCCGTGCCGGCCGGCGGGGAGAAGCAGACCCCGGACGGGGCACTGCAGATCGGCCGCGCGAGCTATGCGCACGGCACCTACACGCAGTACTGGCGCGGCCGCATCGACGAGGTCGCCGTGTTCCAGGAGGCGCTGCGGCCCGGCGACGTGGCCAAGGAGGCGAGACTGCTGGACAGCGCCGGAACGGCCACGGCCACCGAACTGGTCGCCGCCTGGAACCCCGAGGGCGCGAGCGGCACCACGCTGGCCGACACCGTATCCGGCTACGGGCGCTCGCTGACGCTGACCGGAGGCGCCGCACTGGACGGTGAGGCGATCGTCCTGGACGGCACCGACGACGCGGCCGGCACCGCGGGACCGGTGGTCGACGAGACCGGTTCCTTCACCGTCACCACCGAGGTCGAACTCGACCAGGCCGCCCTGAACGCCAAGGGCGCCGGCTTCATCGGCCAGGTACTGGGCCAGCGCACCGCCGACGGCTCGGCCTGGGGCCTGTGGTACGAGACGACCGGCACGGAGACCCGTTTCGACGACGACGACAACCCCTACGAAGTGCCCGTCGGCTTCTGGCGGTTCGGCCGTCTGGCCGCCGACGGCACCTTCACCGCGGTCGACTCCGACAGCACGGCCGTGGTCGGCAGCAGGGTGCGGCTGACCGGGGTGTACGACGCGCAGGCCGGCACCGTCGCCCTCTACCTCGACTCGACCCAGAACGACACCGACACCCCGTTCACCGCGGTCGTCGGCTCCGGTGAACTCGCCGTGGGCAAGGACTACGTGCGCGGCGCCTGGGGTCACTACCTGCCCGGCCGGATCTCCGACATCCGGATCTGGGCGGGCGCGGCGGCGGACGGCACCCAGCTCGACACCATGATCGGCGGCTGACGCCGCCCGCCCTCCTCCGACTTCTTTCCCTCCGTGGCCGCGTGTGCGGCCGTGCCTTGACAGGGGTATGTCGTGAAAACCGGTACGAGAGTGCTTCGTTGGCTGCGCGGCAGACGCGCCGGGATCGTCGTGACACTGGCCGTCGCACTGGCCACCGGCGCGTTGCCCGCCGCGGCTCCGGCCCAGGCCGTGACGGGTGGCCTGGGGCGCCCCGAGGTGCCGAAGCAGCGCGACAGCGATGTCCGGGCGGTCACCGGCCTCGGCGCGGACAAGGCCCGCGCGGCCGTCGCCGCGGCACGCGAGCGCAACTCCGCCCAGGCCCGCCGGGCCACCGCGGAACAGCACGCCGCCTGGCCCAGGCCGGGCCGGGCGACCGTCGCCGTGCCCCGCGGCCGCTCGGGCCGTACCACGGCCGAGCCGGGCGGGCTCCCGGTCACGGTCGCCCGGGGCAGCGTGGGCAACGCGGCGGACGGCGACGCGTCGATCCGTGTCCTCGACCGCGGCACCACGGCCGCGGCGGGCATCAAGGGCGTCCTGCTCACGGCGACGGCCACGAAGCCGGGCCGCGCCCGTCTGACCGTGGACTACTCGGCGTTCGCGTCGGCGTACGGGGGCGGCTGGTCGGGGCGGCTGGGGGTGGTGCGGCTCCCGGAGTGTGCGCTGACCACGCCCGAGAAGGCCGCCTGCCGTACTCGGGCGCCGCTTGCCTCGGACAACGACAGCGACGGGCAGACCGTCTCGGCGGACGTCGCGTTCGCCCCGGCCTCCTCCGCCACCGTGCTGGCCTTGGCCGCGACCTCCGGCACCTCCACGTCCGGCGCGGGCGACTACTCGGCGACCCCGCTGTCCTCGTCCTCGACCTGGGAGGCCGGCGGCTCGTCCGGAGCGTTCACCTGGTCCTACCCCCTGGCCACGCCGCCCGCCGCAATCGGCCCCCAGCCCGACCTGGAACTGTCGTACGACTCCGGCGGTGTCGACGGGCGCACGGCCTCCACCAACAACCAGTCCACCTCGATCGGTGAGGGCTTCGAGCTCACCTCCGGCTCCTATGTCGAGCGGTCCTACGGCAGCTGCGACAAGGACGGTCAGAGCGGCAAGTCGGACCTGTGCTGGAAGTACGACAACGCCTCCCTGGTTCTCAACGGCAAGTCCGGTGAGCTCGTCAAGGACGACACCACCGGCGTCTGGCGGCTGAAGAACGACGACGCCTCCACCGTCACCCACTCCACCGGCGCCGAGAACGGCGACGGCAACGGCGAGTACTGGACGGTGACGACCGGCGAAGGCACCAAGTACGTCTTCGGTCTGAACAAGCTCGCCGGCGCCGGCACCGAACGCACCAACTCGGTGTGGACCGTGCCCGTCTACGGGGACGACTCCGGCGAACCCGGCTACGACCAGGGCTCCGCCTTCGCCGACCGCTCCGTCACCCAGGCCTGGCGCTGGAACCTCGACTACGTCGAGGACCTCAACGGCAACGCCATGACGTACTGGTACACGCCCGAGACCAACTACTACGGCAAGAACGGCGCCTCCACCGCCACGACCGAGTACATCCGCGGCGGCCGCCTCGACAGGATCCTCTACGGGCAGCGCGCCGACACCCTGTTCACCGGCGTCACCTCCGACAAGGTCACCTTCACCTATGAGGAGCGCTGCACCGCCTCCGACTGCTCGGAACTGAAGGACTCCACGGCCGACAACTGGCCGGACGTGCCCTCCGACGCGATCTGCAAGAAGGACGCCGACTGCGATGTCCGCGGCCCGTTCTTCTTCACCCGCAAGCGGCTCACCCAGCTCGACACGTACGCCTGGTCGGCGGTGTCCGGTGACTTCACCGCCGTCGACTCATGGGCGTTCACCCAGCAGTTCCTGGACGGCGGTGACATCGGCGACACCAGCGACCAGACGCTGGTGCTCAAGAGCCTGCGGCACACCGGCAGGAACGGCACCGCCATCACCCTGCCGCCGGTGGACTTCACCTACCAGATGCGGGAGAACCGCGTCGACGCCACCGACGACATCCTCCCGCTGTCCCGCCCCCGCATCGAGAGCGTCACCTCGGAGACCGGCTCCATCACCCGCGTCACCCTCTCCGAGCCGGAGTGCGTGCGCGGCTCGAACATACCGGCCAAGGCCGACCACAACACCAAGTCCTGCTACCCGCAGTTCTGGAACATCAACGGTGCCGAAGAGGCGTCGATCGACTGGTTCCACAAGTACCGCGTCCTCGCCGTCGACGTGTCCGACCCCACCGGCGGCAACGACGCGGTCGAGTACCAGTACTCCTACGCGGATCCCGCCTGGCACTACGACGACAACCCGTTCACCCCCGCCGACGAGCGCACCTGGTCGGTCTTCCGCGGCTACGGCCAGGTCACCGCCACCAAGGGCACGGGCACCACCCGCAGCAAGACCGTCTCGGTCTACCTGCAGGGCATGGACGGCGACCGGCTGCTGGACGCGGACGGCAAACTCGACGCGAGCGCCCGCCGTCCGGCGAGTGTCGCGGGTGTCGACGTCAGCGGTCTCGACGTGGCCGACCAGACGGACAGCGAGCCCTACGCCGGCTTCCTGCGCGAGAGGATCACCTATGACGGGTCGACGCCGGTCGGCGTCACCGTCCACGACCCCTGGTCCAGGAAGACGGCCACCCAGCACAAGTCGTACGCGGACACCGAGGCCTACTACGTCCGCGAGGCCAAGGCGTACACCCACACCTATCTGACCGCCACCGCGAAGTGGCGCACCCGCACCACCGCGACCACCTACGACGACTACGGCATGGCCGCCACCGTCGACGACTCGGGCGACACCGCCAAGTCGGGCGACGAGACCTGCACCCGCACCTGGTACGCCCGCAACGACGCGCTCGGCATCACCGCCCTGCCCTCCCGCACCCGGACCGTCGGCCGGCCCTGCTCGGTGGCCGAGACGGCACTGAGCCTGCCGACGTCCGCCGCGAGCCCGGGCGATGTGCTCTCCGACACCGCGACCGTCTACGACAACACCTCGGCGACCGCGTGGAGTGCCGCCCAGACGCCGACCCTGGGCCTGGCCACCTGGAAGGGCCGCGCCGCCGCCTACCCGGCCGGCGCCACCGGCGGCGAACGCGCGCCCACCTCCTGGGGGACCGTCAGCAGGACCGCCTACGACACGTCGACGACCAAGCTCGGCCGCCCCCTGTCCGTCACCGACGCGGCAGGCAACACCACGAGCGCCGCCTACACCCCCACCGACGCCGGCCCGCTGACCCGGACGGTGATCACCAACCCCAAGAGCCAGAAGAGCTACACCTACCTGGACCCGGCGCGCGGCTCCAAGACCAAGGTCTTCGACGTCAACACCAAGCTGACCGAGACGGCGTACGACGCGCTGGGCCGGGTCACCTCGGTCTGGTTGCCCAACCGCTCCCGCTCCTCCGGCCAGTCGGCGAACCACACCTACGCCTACTCGGTCACCGCCGACGCCCCCTCCTGGACGTCGACCTCGACGCTGAAGGCGGACGGCGACACCTACAACACCGCCTACAGCATCTACGACGCACTGCTACGCCCCCTGCAGACCCAGTCCCCGAGCGCGCTCGGCGGCCGGCTGCTGACCGACACCCGCTACGACAGCCGGGGCCTCGCCTACGAGACGTACGCGCAGATCTTCGACCAGGACAAGACACCGAACGGCACCTACACCCGAGCCGAGTACGGCGAGGCCGCCCAGCAGACCTCGACCACGTTCGACGGCGCGGAACGGGCCACCGACAACACCCTGTACGTCTACGGCGTCAAGCGCTGGACCACGTCGACCGTCTACACCGGTGACTCCAGCGCGACCACCGGCCTGTCCGGCGGCTCCGCGACCCGGCTGGTCACCGACGCGCTGGGCCGCACCGTGGAGCGGCGCGAGTACGCCGGCACCTCCCCGGCGGACGCCGCCTACGGCAGCGGCACCGGATCCGCCTACACCTCCACGTCCTTCACCTACACCCCGGACGGCAAGGAGTCGACGATCACCGGACCGGACGGCTCCGTCTGGTCCTACGGCTACGACCTCTACGGCCGCAAGGTCACCTCCACCGACCCCGACAAGGGGCGGACCACCACCGGCTACACCAGCCTCGACCAGGTCTCCTGGATCAAGGACGCGGCCGGGCGCGTGGTGATCTCCGCCTACGACACCCTCGGCCGGGTCTCCGGCACCTGGAGTGCCCCGGCCACCGCCGACCTGACCTCCACCACCGAGGAGCAGGTCGCCGCCAACCAGCTGACCGCCTACACCTACGACACCGCGGCCAAGGGACAGTTGGACACCGCCGTCCGCTACGTCGGCGGCAGCGGCAGCTCGGGCACGGCCTACACGAAGAAGGTCACCGCCTACGACGCCCTGTACCACCCCACCGGCAGCCAGATCGTCCTGCCGGCCGGTGACGCCCTGGTCACCTCGGGCGCGATCCCCTCCGCCACGCTCGACTTCTCCTCGTACTACAACGTCGACGGGACCCGCCAGTACACCAAGGAGCCCGCCGCCGGTGGTCTGGCGGCCGAGCAGATCAACACCGACTACAACGGCGTCGGTCTGCCCACCACCGTCTCCGGCGCCAGCGGCTACGTCCTCGGCACCAGCTATTCGGCGGTGGGCGAGACCGAACAGCTGACCCTGGGCACCTCCTCCGCCACCGGCACCAAGAAGGCGTACATCACCAACACCTTCGAGGAGGGCACGGGCCGTCTCAAGCAGTCCGCGGTCACCGACCAGACCCACGGCTACGAGCTCCAGGAGCTCAACTACGCCTACGACGAGGCGGGCAACGTCACCTCCGTCCTCGACCCCACCACGCTCGGCGGGACGTCGGCGGCGGACAACCAGTGCTTCGCCTACGACGGCCACCAGCGGCTGACCGAGGCCTGGACCCCCAGGACCGCCGACTGTTCGACCAGCGGCCGCACCACGGCCAACCTCGGCGGGGCGAGCCCGTACTGGACGTCGTACGAGTACCAGGCCTCCGGTCTGCGCACGACCGAGACCACCCACGCCACCGGCGGCGACACCAAGAAGACCTACTGCTACGACGGCACCCGCACGCACGCCCTGGCGGCGGTCACCACGGCCGTCTCCTGCACCGGCGTGACGCCCACGTATGCCTACGACACCACCGGAAACACCACCACCCGCCCCGACGGTAGCTCCTCGCAGTCCCTGGTCTGGAACGAGGAGGGCGACCTCGGCAAGCTGGTCGAGGGCAGCAGCACCACCGGTTACGTCTACGACGCCGACGGCAGTCTCCTCATCCGCCGCAACACCGCGGGCGAGACGGTCCTCTACCTCGGAGCCACCGAGGTACACCTCGACACCAGGACCTCCACCGCCAAACACTGGGCGCAGCGCTACTACACCGCCGGCGAGTCCACCGTCGCGCTGCGCAGCAACAGGACCGGCACCGACACGCTGACCTGGCTCGCGGCCGACCGGCACGGCACCTCCGCCCTGGCGGTCGAGTCGACCACGCAGTCCGTCACCAAGCGCTACAGCACCCCCTTCGGCGGGAACCGCTCCGGCGGCACCGGCACATGGGCGGACGACAAGGGTTTCCTGGGCAAGACCTCGGACACCGATACCGGCCTGACCCACCTCGGTGCCCGCGAGTACGACCCGGTGACCGGCCGCTTCATCAGCGTCGACCCGGTCCTCAGCACCGACCAGGGCCAGTCACTCAACGGCTACACCTACGCCAATGACAACCCGGTCACCCAGTCCGATCCGACTGGTCTCGAGTCGTGTTACCCCCACTTCTGCTCGGGCAGCAACGGCACGTACGGAACGTACAAGCCGGAGAACGACCCGGAGTCCGACCAGTACGACGGGTCGAGTCACGACGATCCCGCGCCGCCGGTGCTGGGCGCCGCCACCGGTAACAAGACAACCCGGCACGACCAGGCCCGCGACCGGGCCATCAAGGTGATCCAGATGCAGGTCAAGGCGCTGGGCGTGAAGAACTTCAAGATCTTCACCTCGCTGCAGGTACCGGGTGCCAGCAAGAAGTGCATGTACCCCGGCAAGAATCCCGGGGCGTCGTGCAACTACGGAGTGCCGGACATCGTCGGCTACGACCCGAACCACGACATCTACTACGTCTGGGAGGTCAAGTCCGCGGGAGTGGCGGCCAAGGCCGTTCCCGAGGCCCAGTGGTACGTCAACCGGATGCGCGCCGACGGGAAGAACTCGGTGCTGGGATGGACCATCGGCGGACCGTACAACGTGGTGAACGGCGACAAGGTGATCGGGCCGGAGCCGGGGGCCGTCATCTACGGCAGACCCCAGAACAAGAAGTTCAGGCGCGTGCTGAGCTCCAGTCCCACCGCGGTGGCTCAGCAGCAGTCCCAGCCCGTGCCACAGCCCACACCCGGTCCGGGGCCGGGCCCCTATCCGGGGACCATCGACCAACCCGGCCTGGGTATCCTGCCCCAGGCGACGGACGGCGTGAACCAGTGGCCGTTGCTGGTACCCATTGTCGTCCTGGCATCGCCGGTCCTCGTCGAGGGCGGTGGTACGACGGCAGCCGTATCGGTGAGCGCGACCGTCGCCGCCAGTCTCTTCGAACTGGCGGCGTGAGCAGGAAGCGGCGGACATGAATCCCCTGGACACCCTCATCAAGCAGCACGTGGCCCCGGTCATGAAGGCGGCCGGCTTCACCAGGAAGGGCCGGACCTTCCGGCTCGCGGCCGGGACCGGCGACCACCTGTTCCTGCAGTTCGACACCCACGCCGTCGACCCGGGCAGGCACGTCTTCGACGTGACCTTCTCGGTCGTCCCGCTGCCGTACTGGGAATTCGTCAAGCGGGACGACGTCGACCCGCCGGCGCCCGATGCCAGCGGCGCCCTCGCCACGTGCCCCGTGATCCCGCCGGCCGCGGTCGCCCACGAGCCCGACGAGGAGATGCCGTTCCGGTCACGGTGGGCTTTCACGGAACCGCGGACGCGTGATCTGTGCGGAAGTGAACTCGCCCGCGTTCTGGTGGAGGAGGACCTTCCACGGATGACGCGTCTGCTCGACCGCAGGACCCTGCTGGAGGAGACCCGCACCAACCCGAACGGCGAACTGGTCAGGCTCTGGGGTGCCGCGCAGAGCGAGATCGTGCTGCGCATCGACGACGAGCCCGCCGAGGACGTGGCCGCGCTGGTCGACAAGGCCGAGGCGGACGGGGTGGCTCCGGTCCTCGTCGTCTGGGCGCGACAGCGGCTGTGGCGGCGGACGGCCGGGGAGGCCTGACCGTGGGTTTCTGGGGCTCCTACGTCGTGTGCCGCAGCGAGACGCCGCTCGACGGCCTCCAGGCCGTCGTCGAACGGCACGACGGCATCGACGAGCACGAACACCGCCCCGGCGGCTGGCAGATCGGCCGTTACCCGGGCCCGGAACTCGCCGACGAGGGACCGGGCATGCTCGCCGAACTGGCGGCGGAGACCCGGGCCCCGGCCCTGACCGGCTTCGTACTGGACAGCGACACCGTCTTCGTCGAGGGCTTCTCGGCCCGCGCCGGCCACTGGCGGGCCTGTCTGGCGCGGGAGGCCGCCGAGGCCTACTGCGATGACGACGACGAGGACTTCGCCGCCGAGTTCCCGCCCGCGGAGGCAGCCGCCCGCGCCGCGGCCGCCTGGGCCCGGGAGGCGGGCCTGACCCCCGACCCGCCGGGCCTGCTCGCGGTGTTCGCGGTGGCGGACACCGACTGGGCGGAGGGACTGTTCTTCCGCCTGCTGGACCTGCTGGGCATCGGACCGGCCGAACCCTGACACCGCCCGAACGTCGCGGGACTTCCTGGCCGCCGCCCTCGACGGCGCCGGCCCGGCCTTCGCGCCCCTCAGCTCACCAGCCCCAACTCGCGGGCGATCAGCATCCGTTGCACCTCGCTGGTGCCCTCGCCGATCTCCAGGATCTTGGCGTCCCGCCACATCCGGGCCACCGGGTACTCGTTCATGAACCCGTACCCGCCGTGCACCTGGGTGGCGTCCCGGGCGTTGTCGACGGCGACCGTCGAGGAGTAGAGCTTGGCGAGGGCCGCCTCCTTCTTGAAGGGTTCGCCGGCGACCAGGCGGGAGGCCGCGTCCCGCCAGGCCAGGCGGGCCGTGTGGGCCTTCATCTCCATGTCGGCGATCTTGAACTGGATGGCCTGGTTGCTGCCGATCGGCCGTCCGAAGGCGTGCCGCTCCTTCGCGTACTTCACCGACTCGTCCACGCAGCCCTGGGCCAGCCCGGTCGCCAGCGCCGCGATCGCGATCCGGCCCTCGTCCAGGATGCGCAGGAACTGCGCGTAGCCGCGGCCCTCCTCACCCAGCAGGTTGGCGGCCGGCACCCGGACGTCCGCGAAGGACAGCTCACGGGTGTCGGAGGCGTTCCAGCCGACCTTGGAGTAGGGGGCGGCGACCGTGAAGCCGGGGGTGCCGGAGGGGACGATGATCGAGGAGATCAGGGGCCTGCCGTCGGGCTTGCGGCCGGTGACCGCGGTGACCGTCACCAACCCCGTGATGTCCGTGCCCGAGTTGGTGATGAAGCACTTGCTGCCGTTGATCACCCACTCGTCGGTGGCGGGGTCGAGGCGGGCCGTGGTGCGCGTGGCGCCCGCGTCGCTGCCGCCGTCCGGTTCCGTGAGCCCGAACGCGCCCAGGAGCTCCCCGGCGCAGAGCCTCGGCAGCCACTCCCGCTTCTGTTCCTCGGTGCCGAAGAGGTGGACCGGCATGGCGCCGAGCGACACCCCGGCCTCCAGCGTGATCGCCACCGACGAGTCGACGCGGGCCAGTTCCTCCAGGGCGATGCCGAGCGCCAGGTAGTCGCCGCCCATGCCGCCGTACTCCTCGGGGAACGGCAGCCCGAACAGGCCCATGCGGCCCATCTCGCGGACGATCTCGTACGGGAACTCGTGCCGCTCGTAGAAGTCGCCGATCTTCGGCGCCACGACGTCGTGCGCGAACTCCTCCACCGTGCGGCGGAGTTCTTCCAGTTCGGGGGAGAGGCGGTGGTCCATGGTCGTCACTCCTGGTGGGAGAGGGCGCGTACGGTACGGGACGGGCTGGGTCGGCCCAGTTGGCCGGCCATCCACACGCTGGTGGCGGTGAGACGGCCGAGATCGACTCCGGTCTCGATGCCGAGGCCCTGGAGCATCCAGACCAGGTCCTCGGTGGCGAGGTTGCCGGTGGCGGACTTGGCGAACGGGCAGCCGCCGAGCCCGCCGGCGGACGCGTCGACCGTCGTCACGCCGTGTTCCAGGGCCGCGTAGGTGTTGGCGAGCGCCTGGCCGTAGGTGTCGTGGAAGTGCACGCCGATGACGTTCGTCGGCACGCCCTCCTCGTTGAGGAGGGAGAGGAGTCCGAGGACGTGGCCGGGGGTCGCCACTCCGATGGTGTCGCCGAGGCTCAGCTCGTCGCAGCCCATGTCGCGCAGCGCCCGGCAGACCCGCACGACCTGGTGGAGCGGCACGGCTCCCTCCCAGGGGTCGCCGAAGCACATCGAGACATAGCCGCGGACGTGCGCGCCGGCCTCCTTCGCCTGCCGGACGACGGGGTCGAAGACGGCCAGCGACTCGTCCACCGTGCGGTTGAGGTTGGCCTTGGCGAAGGACTCGGTGGCGCTGGCGAAGACGGCGACCCGGCGGGCGCCGAGGGCCAGCGCGCGGTCCAGCCCGCGCCGGTTGGGGACCAGCACGGGCAGGGCGACCCCGGAGAGGTCGCGGACCCGGGGGAACAGGTCCTCCGCGTCGGCCAGCTGGGGCACCCACTTGGGGTGCACGAAGCTGGTCGCCTCGATCGTCGTCAGGCCCGCGTCGGCCAGCCGGTGGATGAACTCGGCCTTGACCTCCGTGGGCACGGCCGACTTCTCGTTCTGCAGTCCGTCGCGCGCGCCCACCTCGTGGATCCGTACCCGGGCGGGCAGATCGGTGGCCGGTACGGCCATGGGGAGTGTCACTGGTCCTCCTCCGCCGGGGCGGCCGGCGCGATCACGGCGAGCACCTGGTCCATGGCGACCGTGGTGCCGGGCCGCACGTCGAGTTCGGCGACCGTGCCGGCGTGCGGGGCGGAGATGACGTGTTCCATCTTCATCGCCTCGACCACCAGCAGGCTCTGACCTGCGGTCACCTCGTCGCCCACGGCGACCTTCACCACGGTCACCGTGCCGGGCATCGGCGCGGTGAGGGAGTCGGCGCCGGAGTGCGCGCCGCGGTCGAGGGTCGCGGCCACCGGGTCGTGGTCGCGCACCTGCCAGGCGTCGCCGTTCAGGCCGAGCCAGCTGCCGTCCGGCAGCGCGGCGAAGGAGTGGGTGACGCCGTCCAGCCCGAAGGTGAACCGGTGCCCGTCCGTAAGCCCCCGGGGCAGGGACCCCGGCACGGGTTCCGCCGAGCCGGGCAGGAGGAGTTCCGCCGTCCCGTCCGGCGTGCTGCGCACGCGGACGGTCACCGGATCGTGGCCGGGCACCTGGAGGTGGTAGGGGGTCCAGGCCCGCCGGCCGCCGAGGCGCCAGCCGTCGACGGCGGCGAAGGGGTCGGCCCAGCTGGGGCCGCCGGCGGGCGTGAGCGCGCCGTGGCGCAGCAGCGCGGCCGCCGCGTACACCTGCGCGGGCACCGCGTCCGGCACCAGCCCGGCCGCCTCCCGCTCCACAAGGCCGGTGTCCAGCTCCCCGGCCACCACCGCCGGATGGGCGAGGAGCCGGCGCAGGAACCCGGCGTTGGTCCCCACGCCCAGCGTGACCGTCCCGGCGAGGGCCGCGCGCAGCTTGCGGAGCGCCGTCTCCCGGTCCGGGCCGTACGCGATCACCTTGGACAGCATCGGGTCGTACCGGCTGCCCACCTCGGTGCCCTCGCTGAGCCCGGAGTCGGTACGGACCCCGGCGCCGGACGGCTCGTCCAGCAGCAGCACGGTGCCGCCGGTCGGCAGGAAGCCGCGGGCCGGGTCCTCCGCGCAGATCCGCGCCTCGACCGCGTGCCCGGTGAGCGCGATGTCCCCCTGCCCGTACGGCAGCCGCTCACCCGCGGCCACCCGCAGCTGCCACTCCACCAGGTCGAGACCGGTGACCAGCTCCGTGACCGGGTGCTCCACCTGGAGCCGGGTGTTCATCTCCATGAAGTAGTACGACGAAGGGTCGCCGCCCGGCACGATGAACTCGACCGTGCCCGCGCCGACGTACCCGCACGAGCGCGCCGCCTGCACCGCGGCCTCGCCCATCGCGGCCCGGGTCGCCTCGTCCAGGAGCACGCTGGGCGCCTCCTCCACGACCTTCTGGTGCCGCCGCTGGAGCGAGCACTCGCGCTCGCCGAGGTGCACCACGTCGCCGTGGCCGTCGGCCAGTACCTGGATCTCGATGTGCCGGGGCCGGTCGACCCAGCGCTCGACGAGGAGCGTGTCGTCGCCGAAGGAGGCGCGGGCCTCGCGCCGGGCGGCGGCGATCTCGTCGTCCAGCAGGGTGAGGTCGCGCACCAGCCGCATGCCCTTGCCGCCGCCGCCCGCGGACGGCTTGAGCAGCACCGGCGCACCCAACGCCCGTGCCGCGTCCGCCAGTTCGGGGTCACGGCCGCCGGGCACCACCGGCACCCCGGCGGCCTGGACGGTCTCCTTGGCCCGGATCTTGTCGCCCATCAGCGCGATCGCGTCGGCCGGCGGGCCGATGAAGACCAGCCCGGCCGCCTCGCAGGCGCGTGCGAAGGCCGCGTTCTCGGCGAGGAAGCCGTAGCCGGGGTGGACGGCCTGCGCGCCGGTCCGCGCGGCCGCGTCCAGCAGCCGCTCCACCGACAGATAGCTCTCGGCCGCGGGTGCCGGGCCGAGCCGGACCGCCGTGTCGGCCTCCCGGACGTGCCGGGCGTCCGCGTCGGCGTCGGAGTACACGGCCACCGAGCGCACGCCCAGCGAGCGCAGCGTCCGGACGATCCGGACGGCGATCTCGCCCCGGTTGGCCACGAGTACGGTGTCGAACACGAGTCCCCTCCTCACATCCGGAAGACGCCGAACCGGGGTTCACCCAGCGGCGCGTTGCCACAGGCCGTCAGCGCCAGGCCCAGCACCTGCCGGGTGTCGAGGGGGTCGATGACCCCGTCGTCCCAGAGGCGGGCCGTCGCGTAGTAGGCGTTGCCCTGGCGCTCGTACTGCTCCCGGACGGGTGCCTTGAAGGCCTCCTCCGCCTCGCGGGGCCACTCCTCGCCGCGTGCCTCCAGCTGGTCCCGCTTGACCGTGGCCAGCACGCCGGCGGCCTGCTCGCCGCCCATCACGGAGATCTTCGCGTTGGGCCACATCCACAGGAAGCGGGGCGAGTAGGCCCGGCCGCACATGGAGTAGTTCCCGGCGCCGTAGGAGCCGCCGACCACCACCGTCAGCTTCGGCACCCGGGTGCAGGCCACCGCCGTCACCATCTTCGCGCCGTGCTTGGCGATGCCGCCCGCCTCGTAGTCCCTGCCCACCATGAAGCCGGAGATGTTCTGGAGGAACACCAGCGGGATCCCGCGCTGGTCGCACAGCTCGATGAAGTGGGCGCCCTTCTGGGCGGACTCGGAGAACAGGATGCCGTTGTTGGCGACGATGCCGACGGGGTGACCGTGGATCCGGGCGAAGCCGGTGACCAGGGTCTGCCCGAACTCGCTCTTGAACTCGGCGAACCGGGAGCCGTCGACGACCCGGGCGATGATCTCGCGGACGTCGTAGGGGGTCCGGGAGTCGACGGGGACGGCGCCGTAGAGGCCGTAGGGGTCGGCCTTGGGCTCGGCGGCCGGGGCGACCTGCCAGGGCAGGGCACGCCGGGCCGGGAGGGTGGCGGCGATGTTCCGGACGATCCGCAGGGCGTGCGCGTCGTCCTCGGCGAGGTGGTCGGTGACCCCGGAGACCCGGGAGTGGACCTCGCCGCCGCCCAGCTCCTCGGCCGTCACCACCTCACCCGTGGCGGCCTTCACCAGCGGGGGCCCGCCCAGGAAGATCGTGCCCTGGCCGCGGACGATGACCGCCTCGTCGCTCATCGCCGGGACGTACGCGCCGCCGGCCGTGCACGAGCCGAGCACCGCCGCGATCTGCGGGATCCCCGCGGCCGACATCCGGGCCTGGTTGTAGAAGATCCGCCCGAAGTGGTCACGGTCCGGGAAGACCTCGTCCTGCATGGGCAGGAAGGCGCCCCCGGAGTCCACCAGATAGAGGCAGGGCAGCCGGTTGTCGAGGGCCACCTCCTGCGCCCGCAGGTGCTTCTTCACGGTCATCGGGTAGTACGTGCCGCCCTTGACGGTCGCGTCGTTGGCGACGATCACGCACTCCCGGCCGCTGACCCGCCCGATCCCGGCGATCACGCCCGCGGCCGGGGCCGCCCCGTCGTACATCCCGTCGGCGGCCAGCGGGGCCAGCTCCAGGAACGGGGACCCCGGATCCAGCAGGGTGTCCACCCGGTCCCTGGGCAGCAGCTTCCCGCGTGCGGTGTGCCGGGCCCGCGCCTTCTCGCCGCCGCCCAGCGCGGCCGCGGCCAGCTTGCCGCGCAGCTCCTCCACGAGGACGCGGTGCGCCTCCTCGTTGGCCCGAAAGGCCTCCGACGCGGGGTCCGCCGCGCTGTGGAGCTCCGGTGCCTGGTCCATCCCGCGATCCCCTCACCTTGTTAATGAGCGTTAACGCATTTCCCTCAGGTTAACGAGCGCTAACCTCCCTGTCTAGAATTGCCTTCATGGTCACGAGAACCGACGCCCCGACCCGTCGTGAGCAGATCCTCAAGGAGGCCGCCCGGCTCTTCGCCGAGCGCGGCTTCCACGGTGTCGGCGTGGACGAGATAGGCGCCGCGGTCGGCATCAGCGGGCCCGGTCTCTACCGGCACTTCGCGGGCAAGGACGCGATGCTCGCGGAGCTCCTGGTGGGGATCAGCGGGCAGCTGCTGACGGGGGCGAAGCGGCGCCTGGCGGAGGCCGACGGGGTCCCCGCCGAGCAGGTGCTCGACTCCCTCATCGAGGGGCACATCGACTTCGCCCTCGACGACCGTCCACTGATCACCCTGCACGACCGGGAACTGGACCGCCTGCGCGAGAGCGACCGGAAACTGGTCCGCCAGCTCCAGCGGCAGTACGTCGAGCTGTGGGTGCAGGTCGTCCGGGAGGTCCACCCGCGGCTCGCGGAGCCCGCCGCCCGCTCGGCGGTCCACTCGGTCTTCGGCCTCCTGAACTCCACCCCGCACTTGGGCCGACCGGGTTCCCTGCCGGGGCGGGGGACCACGGCGGGACTGCTGCACCGGATGGCGAAGGGGGCGTTCGGCGCGGCGGCGGGGGAGTGACGAGCGTTACCCCCGTCCCGTCCCGCGCACCCTGGACCCGTCGGCCTACCCACCGGTACCTTGGTGATCTGAGCAAGCGCTTAGACAGCTGACGTGCCTGGAGGTGGCGGCCGTGCGCCGTACGTTGTACAACGAGGATCACGAGGCGTTCCGGGACACCCTCCGCGCCTTCATCGAGGCCGAGGTCGTCCCGGTCTACGACGAGTGGCTCGCCGCCGGCCAGGCCCCCCGCGACTTCTACTACAAGCTCGCCGAGCTGGGCGTCTTCGGCATCCGCGTGGACGAGGAGTACGGCGGCGCCGGCATCGACTCCTACAAGTTCGAGGCCGTCCTGTACGAGGAGACCGCCCGCGCCGGCATCTCCTTCGGTGGCTCCGGCGTGCACGTGCTGCTCGGCCTGCCGTACATCAAGCTGCTCGCCACCGACGAGCAGAAGAAGCGGTACCTGCCCAAGTTCGTCTCCGGTGAGGAGATGTGGGCCATCGCGATGACCGAGCCGGGCACCGGCTCCGACCTCGCCGGCATGAAGACCACCGCCAAGCTCAGCGAGGACGGCACCCACTACGTCCTCAACGGCGCCAAGACCTTCATCACCGGCGGTGTGCACGCCGACCGCATGATCGTCTGCGCCCGTACCGCCGCGCCCACCAAGGAGGACCGCCGGCACGGCATCTCCCTCTTCGTGGTGGACACCAAGGCGGAGGGCTACTCGATCGGGCGCAAGCTCGACAAGCTGGGCCTGAAGACCTCCGACACCGCCGAGCTGGCGTTCGTCGACGTCAAGATCCCGGTCGAGGACCTCCTCGGCGAGGAGAACAAGGGCTTCTACTACCTCGGCCACAACCTCGCCTCGGAGCGCTGGGGCATCGCCTTCGGCGCCTACGCGCAGGCCAAGGCCGCGGTCCGGTTCGCCAAGCAGTACGTGCAGGAGCGGGTCGTCTTCGGCCAGCCCGTCGCCGCCTTCCAGAACACCAAGTTCGAGCTGGCCGCCTGCCAGGCCGAGGTGGACGCCGCCGAGGCCGTGGTCGACCGCGCCACCGAGGCCCTGGACGCCGGTGAGCTGACCCCTGCCGAGGCGGCCAGCGCCAAGCTGTTCACCACCGAGGTCGCGCACCGCGTGATCGACCGCTGCCTCCAGCTGCACGGCGGCTACGGCTTCATGAACGAGTACCCGATCGCCCGCCTGTACGCGGACAACCGGGTCAACCGCATCTACGGCGGCACCAGCGAGATCATGAAGACGATCATCGCGAAGGACATGGGCCTGTAAGCCCGCTGCAACTACCGGCCAGTAGAAAAGGTGCCATGAACCAGGCACTGAATGATCTCCTCGACCTGCTCGACCTGGAGCAGATCGAGGAGGACATCTTCCGCGGCCAGTCCCGGTCCGCCGTCGTCCCGCGCGTCTTCGGCGGACAGGTCGCGGCCCAGGCGCTGGTCGCCGCCGGACGCACCGTCCCGGCGGACCGGCACGCCCACTCCCTGCACGCGTACTTCCTGCGCGCCGGCGACCCGGGCGCGCCCATCGTCTACAACGTCGAGCGGATCCGCGACGGCCGCTCCTTCACCACCCGGCGCGCGGTCGCGGTCCAGCACGGCCGGCCGATCTTCGCGCTCTCGGCGTCCTTCCAGACGTTCGAGGAGGGCCTCGACCACCAGGCCCCGATGCCGCCCGCGCCCGACCCGGACACCCTCCCCACCTCGGCGGAGCGCTTCCGCGGTTACGACCACCTGGACCCGGTCGTCGTCGGGAAGTTCCTGGAGGCCCGCGAGGCGATCGACCTGCGGTACGTCGACGAGCCGCCGTACGGGAAGTACGGGGAGCCGCGCGAACCGCACAGCCAGGTCTGGTTCCGCACCAACGGCAAGCTCGACGACGACCCCCTGCTGCACGTCGTCCTCGCCACCTACGTCTCCGACATGACCCTCCTCGACTCCGTGCTGCTCGCGCACGGGCGCGGCGGCTGGGCCGTCGGCGACGTGGTGGGCGCCTCGCTCGACCACGCCATGTGGTTCCACCGCCCGTTCCGCGCCGACGAGTGGCTGCTCTACGACCAGGAGTCGCCGTCCGCGTCCGGCGGCCGGGGGCTCGGCCAGGCCCGGATCTACACCCAGGACGGTTCACTCGCCGTTTCCGTGATCCAGGAGGGTGTCGTCCGCGTCCCCCGGGAAAGCTGAGAGGCGTGACGGAGACACACGCGCACGACGACGACGGCGGCGGCGAGAGCACCTTCACGGTGATCGTCGCCGCCGTCGCCAATCTCGGGATCGCCGTGGCCAAGGCGGTCGCCGGAGTGATCAGCGGGTCCAGCGCGATGCTCTCCGAGGCGGCGCACTCGGTCGCCGACACCGTCACCGAACTGCTGCTGCTCACCGCCCTCAAGCGCAGCGGGAAGCCGGCCGACGAGGAACATCCCCTCGGCTACGGCCCCGAGCGGTACATCTGGGCCATGCTCGCCGCCTTCGCCACCTTCGTCGGCGGCGCGGTCTTCTCCCTCTACGACGGCGTCCACACGCTGGCCGTCGGGGAGGAACCCGGCGATCCGCTGACCTCGTACGTCGTGCTGGCCGTGGCCTTCGTGCTGGAGGGGTACTCCCTGCGCACCGGCCTGAAGCAGGCGCGCGGTGCGGCGGCCCGCGTCAAGGCGCCGTTCAAGCGCTACCTCCGGTACACCCCCGACACCGCCGTGAAGGCCGTGGTGCTGGAGGACTCGGCCGCGCTGGTCGGCCTGGTGCTCGCGGCCGGCGGGCTGCTCGGCGGCCAGCTCACCGGCTCCGGCGTCTGGGACGGCCTCGCCTCCCTCCTCATCGGCGTGCTCCTGCTGTACGTCGCCTGGGTGCTGGGCCGGTCCAACGCCGAACTCCTCATCGGGCGGCCGCTGCCGAGGTCCGCGCGGGAGCGGATCCGCGCGGAGCTGCTGGAGTCCGAGCACATCGTGGCCGTGCTGGAGCTGACCACGCTGGTGCAGGGTCCGGACGAGGCGCTGGTGGCCGCCAAGGTGGACTTCCGGGACGTGTCGACGGCGGCCGAGATCGAGTGGGCCTGCGAGCGCGCCGAGCAGCGGCTGCGGGCCGCGTTCCCCGCGATCGGCCGGGTGTACCTGGATCCCACGCCGGGGCCTCTGAACTCCCCGGGCCCCTGACTCGTCTGGGCCCCTGAGCTCGGGGAATGACGGTCGGTGACCACCCGACGTGCCGTCCCACTTGTCCGAGATTAAGCTCTATGAGTGAAATGCCGCACAGTGCATGTGCCGCATAGCGGACGTGCCGCGTAGCGGACGTATGTCCGGCAGAAAGGTATTTCCCATGCGAGTACAGCGCGCGAGGCGTCTCGCCGCGATGTCCGCCGCCGGCCTGCTGCTGGCCGGTGGTGCCGCGATCGGCGCCGCGGGTACCGCCTCGGCGGCTCCCGCCTCCACCCACCAGACCGTCGTCACCGGCGGCTTCGGCTGCAACGGCTTCCGGGGCGGCGGGTTCAACAACTGCGGCTTCCGCAGCTTCGGCGTCGTCCCCGTCGTTCCGGTCGTCCCGGTCGTGGTCGTCCCCGCCTTCGGCTTCGGCGGTTTCGGCGGCCTCGGTGGCTTCGGCGGGTTCGGCGGACTCGGGTTCGGCTGAACCGGCCGGGCACGACGGGTTCGGCTGAACCGGCCGGGCACGACAGGACCACGAACGGCAGGAACTGAGGGTCTAGGGCCAGTACACGGTGTGCGGCTCCCGTCTCACGGGGGCCGCACACCGGCGTGTCAGGCCAGCCCGGCCTCCGCCAGCAGGTACGCGGTCAGCGGGTCGTAGTACCGCGGGCTGAGCACGTGATCGTCGAGGGGCACGGCCACCTGGAGGGTGCCCTCCGCCTCGGCGAGGAACAGCGCCGGGTCGTTGCAGTCGGCGTAGCCGACGGAGTCCACACCGGCCTGCGCCGCGTACCCCGCCCAGCCGTGGTCGGCGACGACCAGGTCGGGCAGCGGCCGGCCCGCGCGCTCCAGGCCGCCCAGGATCGCCTTCATCGGCTCCCCGGAGTGGGTGTGCCACAGGGTCGCCCCGTGCTCCAGCACCGCCACGTCGGCGAACTGCATCACGTACCCCTCGTCCGTCTGGAGGCCGTCCGGGATCACCACGATCTCGCAGCCGGCCGCGCGCAGCGCCGCCGCCGTCGCCCGGTGCACGTCCAGCAGGCCGCCCGGGTGGCCGGTCGCGAACAGCACCCGCTGCCGCCCCTCGGCCGCCTTGCGCAGCCGCGCGGCCAGCCGGTCCAGGGCGTCCACGGTCAGCTCGGGATCGATGGTGTCCTGGCCGTACCGGTACTCGGCGTCGTCGTTCACCCCGACCCGCTCGGCCATCACGGCCAGTACGTCCTGCTCGTCGGTCCAGCGGTCGCCGAGTTCCAGCCCGAGCCACCAGTTGCGCTCGCCGTTGGCCAGCTTGCGGTAGTGGAGCAGGTTGTTCTCGCGGGGGGTTGCGACATCGCCCGCGATACGGGTCTTCACAAGGTGCTCGACGAGCTCGGCGCGGCTGGGTGTCCCGGGTATCGGCATGGCTCCATTGTGGGGCAGCGTGCTGTGCGGTTTCCCTGCGTATCGCCCGCTGGGACGTGGGTCACTGCTGTCCGAGGGCGAACCACAGCTCCATCCGGACGTCCGGGTCGTCGAGTTCGGTGCCGAGGAGGGCCGCGCAGCGGGCGATGCGCTGGCGCACGGTGTTGCGGTGGACCGACAGGGCGACCGCGGTGCGGTCCCAACTGCCGTGCAGGGAGAGCCAGGTGCGCAGGGTCTCGGTGAGGGCGGGGTGCTCCGCGAGGGGGGCGAGGAGGGTGCGGGCGTGGGCCTGCGCGTCCTCGCGTGGGACCAGGCCGGCGAGGGTGGGGCGGGTGCTGTGGCGGACGAGGGGGGTGCGGGTGGCGCGGGCGCGGGCGAGGGCGCGGGCCGCGCGGGTGGCGGCGGTCGGGAGTTGGTGCGGGGGGACCGCGTCGCTGACGCCGATGGTCCAGCCGGGCTGGGGTTCGGGGGTGCGGTCCGCCGGGAGCAGGATGCGGACGGTTTCCCCTACGGGGTCGATGAGGGTCGAGCCGAGTTTGGCGCCCAGTGCGGTGGGGGCCACGAGGTCTGGCGGGAGCGGGTGCGCGGGGGCTTGTCGCGCAGTTCCCCGCGCCCCTGGGGAGGGGCGGTCCCGTCGGTCGTTCTGGCAGGCCTCCACCACCAACCAGTCGCCGTCTCCGCCCAGCAAAGGTGTCACCTCCTCCGGTGTGCCGCCCAGCATCAGCCGTACCAGCGCCGCGCTGCGGGCCGCGCCCGAGCCGCTCTGCTGTTGGCCGGTGAGGAGGGTGAGCAGGACCGTGGCCACCGAGGCGATGGTGTGGTCGCCCGGTTCGCGGGTCGGGGTGGCCACGCCGAGAGCGAAGCCGCTGCTGAGGGTGTAGGCGGCGAGGTGGCTGCCGGCGGTGGCGTGGGTGGCGGAGGTGGGGGTGCCGGGGCCCGACGGGCGTACGACCTCCGCCAGCTCGGCGAGCGTCTCGCGCACCGGCGGCTCCGGCTCCCGGCCCGCCGACGCGATCTCCGTGCCCTCCGGGCCGTACAGGGTCGTCCAGCCGCCCACCCGCTGGGCCAGCTGGCGCAGCACCGCGGGGACCGGGTCCGGGCGGGCCGCGGCGGCCGCGAGGCTCTGCTGGGCCTCGCTGACCCGGCGCAGCTCGGCGAGGCGGGCCTGGGCCAGCAACTGCCAGACGGCGCGGGCGACGGCGGTGAACGGGGTCCGCGGCGGGACCTCGATCAGCGGGAGGCCGTACCGGTCGCAGGCGGCGACGAGGGCGCGCGGGACGGTGTCGTGGACGGGGGCCAGGCCGAAGCCGAGGGCGGCGCCGCCCGCCGCGACGATCCGGGAGACGTAGCCGTCGAAGTAGGTGCCCGAACCCGCCGCGTCCGGGATGTGCACCCCGGCCGTCAGCAGCAGCTCGCCGCCCAGCAGGTACGGGTACGGGTCGGCCATCTCCGAGGTGTGGGCCGCGTGGACCACCAGGGAGGGGTCGGACGGGCCCGCGATCCGGCGCAGGGCGAGGTCCTCGCGGGCCAGCAGCGCCGCGAGGGGCACCGCGGGCGTGGGGGGAACGGCGGGATCCGGCATGGTGTGCGTTCCCTCCATGCGCTACGGCTCGAATGGATGAAACGTACACTTCGCAGTCGCTTTCCGGCCACCTAGTGTCGTGGCACGTCATCCGACTCCGTGCACACGATTCGAGGGAGGTCCCATGGCCGTCGACTACACAGTGATCGTGCTCTATCTCGCCGGGATGCTGGCCATGGGCTGGTGGGGCATGCGTCGCGCCAGGTCCAAGAGCGAGTTCCTGGTGGCCGGGCGCCGGCTCGGGCCCGCCATGTACTCCGGCACCATGGCCGCGATCGTCCTCGGCGGCGCGTCCACCATCGGCGGGGTCGGTCTCGGGTACCAGTACGGGCTGTCCGGGGCCTGGATGGTCTTCACCATCGGCCTGGGCCTGCTCGCCCTCTCCGTCTTCTTCTCGGCCCGGATCGCCCGCCTCAAGGTCTACACCGTCTCCGAGATGCTGGACCTGCGGTACGGCGGCCGGGCGGGCGTGATCTCCGGCGTGGTCATGTGGGCGTACACCCTGATGCTCGCCGTCACCTCGACCATCGCCTACGCCACGATCTTCGACGTCCTCTTCGACATGAACCGGACCGTCGCGATCGTCCTCGGCGGCTCGATCGTGGTCGCGTACTCGACGCTCGGCGGCATGTGGTCGATCACCCTGACGGACATGGTCCAGTTCGTCGTGAAGACCATCGGTGTGCTGCTCCTGCTGCTGCCCATCGCGGTGGTGAAGGCGGGTGGCTTCGGCGCGATGAGGGCGAAGCTGCCGACGTCGTACTTCGACCCGCTGGGCATCGGCGGCGAGACCATCTTCACGTACGTGCTCATCTACACGTTCGGCATGCTCATCGGGCAGGACATCTGGCAGCGGGTGTTCACGGCGCGCAGCGACACGACGGCCCGGTGGGGCGGCACGGTCGCGGGCACCTACTGTCTGGTCTACGCCCTCGCCGGGGCGGTCATCGGGACCGCCGCCAAGGTGCTCTACCCGAAGCTGGGCAGCCCGGACGACGCCTTCGCGACCATCGTCAAGGACGAACTCCCGGTCGGCGTGCGGGGGCTGGTGCTGGCCGCCGCGCTGGCCGCGGTGATGTCGACCTCCTCCGGCGCGCTGATCGCCTGCGCCACCGTCGCCAACAACGACATCTGGTCGCGGCTGCGCGGGAAGGCGCGCTCCGGCGACCACGACGAGGTGCGGGGCAACCGCGTCTTCATCCTGGTCATGGGGATCGGGGTGATCGGCACGGCCATCGCGCTCAACGACGTGGTGGAGGCGCTGACCGTGGCGTACAACCTGCTCGTCGGCGGCCTGCTGGTGCCGATCCTCGGCGGGCTGCTGTGGAAGCGCGGCACCGTGCAGGGCGCCCTCGCCGCCGTGGTCGTCGGCGGCCTCGCGGTGATCGGCCTGATGGCCGGGTACGGCATCCTCGCCAACGAGCCCGTCTACTACGGCCTCCTCTCCTCCCTCGCCGCGTACGTCGCCGTCTCCCTGGCGACGAAGCCGACCGACGCGGCGGTGCTGGCGAACTGGCGCGAGCGGCTGGCTGGCCGTGCCGCCCCCGAACTCGCGTCCGAACCGGTGCCGGCCCACCAGTAGAGTCGTCAGCAGAGGCAGTACATAGCGGTACGTACGCGATGAAGCGTAGGAAAGAAGGCAGCACCCCCATGACCAGCAACGACACGCCCCGCGGTCCCGTCGACTCCTCCCGCGTCCCGCGGTACGCCGGTCCCGCGACCTTCGCCCGGCTGCCCCGCCTCGACGAGGTGGGCCGCGCGGACGTGGCGGTCGTGGGCGTGCCCTTCGACTCCGGCGTCTCCTACCGGCCGGGCGCCCGCTTCGGCGGCAACGCCATCCGCGAGGCGTCCCGGCTGCTGCGTCCGTACAACCCCGCGCAGGACGCCTCCCCCTTCGCGCTGGCGCAGGTGGCGGACGGCGGGGACGTCGCGGTGAATCCGTTCAACATCAACGAGGCCGTCGAGACCATCGAGGCGGCGGCCGACGAACTGCTCGGCACCGGCGCCCGGCTGATGACGCTGGGCGGCGACCACACCATCGCCCTGCCGCTGCTGCGGAGCGTCGCGAAGAAGCACGGCCCGGTCGCGCTGCTCCACTTCGACGCCCACCTCGACACCTGGGACACCTACTTCGGTGCCGAGTACACCCACGGCACCCCGTTCCGGCGGGCGGTGGAGGAGGGCATCCTCGACACCTCCGCCCTCTCGCACGTCGGCACCCGC
This sequence comes from Streptomyces arenae, assembly GCF_022343545.1. NCBI lineage: Bacteria > Bacillati > Actinomycetota > Actinomycetes > Kitasatosporales > Streptomycetaceae > Streptomyces > Streptomyces arenae. The sequence continues at coordinate 152,664 of NZ_JAKQYH010000043.1, read as the reverse complement.
GGCCCCCTCTACGGCAAGCAGGACCTCACCGACGACGAGAAGATGGGCTTCGGCATCGTCACCTCGGCGGACATCTACCGCCGCGGTGCCGACGAGGTCGCCGACCAGCTGCGGCAGCGCATCGGCGACCGGCCCCTCTACATCTCGATCGACATCGACTGCCTCGACCCCGCGCACGCCCCCGGCACGGGCACGCCCGAGGCCGGTGGTATGACGTCCAGGGAACTGCTGGAGATCCTGCGCGGACTCTCCTCCTGCAACCTGGTGTCGGCGGACGTCGTCGAGGTGGCCCCCGCGTACGACCACGCCGAGATCACCTCGGTGGCGGCCTCGCACACCGCCTACGAACTGACCACGATCATGACCCGACAGATTGCCGAGGCACGCTCCAAGTGACCCACGACCACGACCTGGTGCTCCGCCCGACCGAGGCGCAGACGGCCGCAGCCCTGAACCCGCCCGCCGGCCGCAACGGCGGGGACCTGGTCGTGGAGACCCTGGCCGGGCTCGGCGCGACCACCGTCTTCGGGCTGCCCGGCCAGCACGCCCTCGGCATGTTCGACGCGCTGCGCCGCTCCGCCCTGCGCTATGTCGGCCTGCGGGTGGAGAACAACGCGGGCTTCGCGGCCGACGCGTACGGCAGGATCACCGGCGAGGCGGCCCCGCTGCTCCTCTCCACCGGCCCCGGCGCGCTGACCTCGCTGGCCGCGCTGCACGAGGCGGCCTCCGCGTCCGCGCCCGTGCTGGCGATCAGCAGCCAGATCCCGACGGCGGGACTCGGCGGCGGCCGCCACGGCTACCTGCACGAACTCCCCGACCAGTCGGCCTCGTTCCGCGGCGTGGTGAAGTCGGTCCACACGGTCCGCACCCAGTCGCAGATCCCGTCGGCGATCGCGGCCGCCTGGCAGTCCGCGCTGACCGCCCCGCACGGCCCGGTCTGGGTGGAGATCCCGCAGGACGTCCTCCTCGCCGAGACGTCCGTCCCGGTGGTGACGGCGGTCGACGCGGCCCCCGACGAACTCCCGCCGCGCCCCGAACTGACCGCCGTCGCGGCCGACCTGCTGTCCCGGGCCGCCCGCCCGGCGATCATCGCGGGCGGCGGGGTCGTACGGTCGGACGCCGCGGGGAAGCTGCGGCAGCTGGCGGAGACGCTGAACGCCCCGGTCGTCACCACCTACGGCGGCAAGGGCGCGTTCCCCTGGCACCACCCGCTCTCCCTCCAGTCCTGGCTGGAGGACCGGCACACCACGGACTTCCTGGAGGACGCGGACGTCCTGCTGGTGGTCGGCTCGGGCCTCGGTGAACTCTCCTCGAACTACCACACGTTCAAGCCGCGCGGCCGGGTCGTCCAGATCGAGGCCGACCTCGGCAAACTGGAGTCCAACCACCCGGCACTGGGCATCCACGCGGACGCGCGGCTCGCCCTCCAGGCGCTCCTGGAGACGGTGACCCCGCGTGCGGACGACCAGGCGGCGGACCGGGTACGAGACCTGCTCTCGCGCGTCTCCGACCGCATCGCCGCCCAGGAACTCACCCTGGAACAGGAGGTGCTGGCGTCGGTCCGGCAGGCCCTGCCGGCCGGCTCCCCGTCCTTCTGGGACATGACGATCCTGGCGTACTGGGCCTGGGCGGCCTTCGACGCCGAGGCCCCGAACCTGATGCACTCGGCGCAGGGCGCCGGCGGTCTCGGCTACGGCTTCCCGGCCGCCCTGGGCGCGGCGGCGGCCGACCCGTCCCGCCCGGTGCTGGCGGTGTCGGGCGACGGCGGAGCCCTCTACTCCATCGCGGAGCTGGCGACGGCGAAGCAGTACGACCTCCCGGTCACCTGGCTCATCGTCGACGACGGCGGCTACGGCATCCTCCGTGAGTACATGACCGACGCGTTCGGCGAGGCCACGGCCACGGAACTGGCCCGCCCCGACTACGTGGCCCTCGCGGAGTCCTTCGGCGTCCCCGGCACCCGGACCACCCCGGAGAACCTGGCGGCCGACCTGGCGAAGGCCCTGGCCGCACCGGGCCCCTCGGTGGTCGTACTCCCGGCCCTGCTCCGCATGTTCGCCCCGACGCATCTGGACTCCGGGGAGCGGTAGGCCCGTTCAGGGGACGGGGGTGGCCCGCCTGGCCGCGCCGCGCAGCAGGGCCTCCCCGAGCGGGGTGAGGGTGTGCAGGACGCCGGCGCCGTACCGCAGGCTGCTGATGAGTCCCGCGTCCCGCAGGGCCGAGACGTGCTGGCTCACCGTGGGCGCCGACACCCCCGCCTGCCGGGCCAGTTCACCGGTGGTCGCGCCCGGCGCGATGCCCCGCAGCACCTGGGCCCGGGTCCGGCCGAGCAGTACGCCGAGCGGCCGGCCCACGGTGATCGGCCGTGCCTCGCGCAGCACCGGGTATACGAGTACGGGCGGCAGCGCCGAGTCGGCCAGCGCGATCGGATAACTCCAGCAGAAGTACGACGGCACCAGGGTCAGCCCGCGCCCGCCGAGGTCGAGGTCGCGCTCCTCCGGATAGTGCACATGGAGCACCGGGGCCTCCCAGCGCATCTGCGGTCCGAGACCGCGCAGCAGCCCGTCCACCCCGTCGGCAAGGAGCGTCCGGCCCCGGAGCGACCGGTCCGCCTCCACCAGGGCCAGCGCCCGCTCCCGGTAGGGCGCCACCGCGGTCTCGTGGTACCGCCTCAGCACCTGGGCGACCTCCTGGCGCGTGGCGCGCTCGGCCAGCCGGGGCGCCCATGGCGGCGCCCCGACCGATACGAAGCGCGCCACCTCCCTGCGCACCCGGTCGGCCGGGGTGTCCACCAGCGCCGCGAGGCCGGCGGCGAGGCCCTCGGTGCCCTCGGCCGGGGTGAGGAAGTCCGGGAAGTACGCCGACCTCGGGAAGAGCGGCAGCAGCAGGTGCCGCACGGCCCCTTCGAGCCCCTGGTCCGCCAGCCGGGCCCGGGTCGTCCGGTACCACTCCGCGTGCGCGCTGCGCCCCTGCTGGGTCTGCAGCCGGTGCAGGCTCATGGCGGTCTCCCAGAGCGGGTCCGGCTCGGACACCAGCCGGGTGCGGGCCAGATCGGCCTCGGTGAAACGGATGTGCAGCATGACGGTCCCCCCGTCCGGCCGCGGTGTGACCGAGGCCGCCCCCGTACGGCCGCGCCGTGACGACGGCCGTCCCCCCGTCCGGCCGCGAGTCACGACGGCCGCTCGGACCCGGTCTGTTTCAGGCCGGGCGCGAGTCATCATGTCCGCCGCCGGACGCGGCTGACAACACCTGCAACAGGCGTTATTCGGTCATGTGCCGATGTGTCCGCGGAGTGCCGGGCAAGCCGCGACTTCGCCGCTGACCTGTGCTTTTCGGCCCTGGCCACAATGCATGGGAAATCGGCCGGGGGGCTGCGAGGGTGAGGGACCACCCAGAGACCGACATGAAAGGAATGTCATGCCAATGCCAATAAGGGCCGGATGGGCGCGGTCGCGCAGGACGCTCGCGGCGACCGCCGGACTGGCCGCGGCGCTCGCCGTCGGCGGTGTCGTCACGGCGTCGCCCGCGTCGGCCGGTACCAACTGTGCCGGCGGCTACCACTGTGTGTTCTGGTCCGGCTTCAGCAGCGCCAGGCACTCGTACTTCAACGGCGACAGCAACTTCACGAACGACACCTTCAACGACACGACGTACGGCAGCAGCGGCTCCGGTACGACCGTCAACGACAACGCCTACTCCGCCAGCAACTCCAGCACCGGCGGCTACTACTCCAGGTACTACCTGGACATCAACAGCGGCGGCGGCATGGTCTTCTGCGTCAAGCCCGGCAGCCAGGTCGAGTACCTCGGCGCCGCGCTGTCGGCCAGCTCCCTCTCACTGACCACCTCGAACCCCGGCGGCTGCTACTGATCCGCGCCCTGCGGTGGATCCGGCGACCCCTCGCCGGATCCACCACCGCGGGAGGAGGAAGACCTTGGTCACGCGCAAGATCGCCGCACTCGTGGCCGCCGCGACCGCCGTGGTCGTGGCCGCCTGTGCGGCCTGGGTGTACTCCGGTCGTACCGACCCGTCCCCGGGCCGGCCGCCGCAGGCGGACGCCGGCCGTCTGAGCGCCCGGCTGCCCTTCTACCCGTTCCTGCACGCGCCGAGCGAGCGGCAGTGGCGGATCGCCACGGCGGAACGGCGGCTGGCCATCACCTGTATGGCCGCCCACGGCTACCGGTACACGCCCGCCGAGGTCCCTCGGCCGAGTGCGGTCACCGCCGACCACCCGCTGCCGTTCGGCCTGGAGTCGCTCACCAGGGCCACCGCCGGACCCGCGCCGACCGCGTCGGAGCAGCGCGAGAGCAAGGCCTTCCTCGCCGCGCTCTACGGCCCCGACGACCGGCGCGTCTCCGCCGAGGGCAAGTCCATCAAGGTCTCCTGGCCGGCCCAGGGCTGTCAGGCCGAGGCCGAGAAGCGGCTGCTGGGCACCGAGCGGCTGCGGTGGCTGCGGACCACCATCGCGATCGGCGAGGGCGAACAGCAGGCCCGCAGGAACCTGGCCCGGGATCCGGCGTTCCGTGCGGCGGACGCCCGCTGGGCACGCTGCATGCGGGCCGCCGGGGTCGCCACGGACGACCCGGTCGGTCTGCTCGACAGCCTGCCCAGGACCACCGTCCTCGCCACCAGTCCCGTCGCCAGGGCGGACGTCCGCTGCAAGGGCGACACCGAGTACCTGCGCACGGCCTACGCCAGGCTGGCCGTGGCCCAGCAGGCCTGGCTGGACGCGCATCCCGCGACCGTCGCGACCTGGCGGTCCCTGATGCGGCGCCAGGACCGGGTGGCGCGGGACGTCCTCGGTTGAGGGGTGCGGACCCGCCGTGATTCAGCAGGCGCCCGGGCCCACCCCGTCGATACGGCCGCCGAAGTCGCCGCGGTACTGCGAGCGCCAGTCGGCGTTGTAGACGTCGCGCTTCTCGACCGGGGACCAGTTGATGAAGCAGGCGCGGGTGGCGGCGACGAAGGAGCCGACGTGGTCGTGGAGGTTGGGCGGCATGTCGCGGTAGCCACTGCGGGACGTCCACTCCCAGTAGTCGCCGCCGAAGCCCTCACCGCTCCAGAAGCAGACCGAGCCGTCGGGACAGGAGGGGGCGGCGACCGCGTGCGCGGCAGCCGTCTGCGCGGGCAGCACCAGGGCGGTCAGGGCGAGGACGGCGGCGAGGGACCAGGTGCGAAGCTGCTTCACGGGACGCTCCGGAGAAGGGAGTTGGGGACGCCCCGGCAGGACCGCCGGGGCGTCCCCATGCTCCTGGGTGATCACCCGGACACGCCCGACCCCAAGATCGACTTCACCTGTGTGAGGTAAGTAGTACGACCGGGACCCGCGCGCCTACCAGATCGCGTCGACCCACTCCGGGTGGTCGATGAACGGGTTCCGGTTGTGCTGGTAGGTGTTGTAGATGACGTCGTTGCGGTTCTCCTCGAAGGAGTCCGGCGGGTCCTCGTCGTTCCACTGCTTCAGGACCGACAGCTTGCCGATGTACGGGTTGGAGCCGTTGCCGACCTTGTCGTCGGGCTCCAGGTTCGCGAACCCGTCGTCGCCCTCGTAGCGCACGGCCATGTAGAGGATCATCCGGGCCACGTCGCCCTTGACGGCGTCGCGCGGCTCGAACGAGTCCGAGTCGACCTTGCTGCCGCCGCTGTTGGTGAAGGTGGAGCCGCCCTCGTCGAAGTCGAGGTTGCCGCGCTTGCCGTTGACCGCCACGTCCTCGGGACGGATGTGGTGCAGGTCCGTGCCGGGGCCGGTGGACGTGGTCAGGTCGCCGTGCGAGATCGCCCACACGTGCTCGCGGTTCCAGTCGCCGCTGTCGCCGCCGTTGAGGGACTTGCTGCGCGAGATGCCCGAGTACAGCAGGATCACGTTGCTGCTGTTGTTCGGGTCCTGGTCGGTCTTCTTCAGGGCGTCCCACAGGGCCGAGTACGACAGCTTGGTGACGTTCGCGCTGATGATCGTGTGCAGGGACGACTTCAGGCTCGTCCCCGTCTTGCCGATCGCGTTCTTGTAGTACGTCGAGTCGTACGCGGTCGTCGTGGCGGCGGCCGGGGTCGCCGTCAGCGCCGGGACCGTCAGGCCCACCAGGACGGCGGCGGTCGTCAGCGCCACCGGCTTCCAGCGCCGGATGTGTGTCGCCAGCATAAAGAGTGTCCCATCTACGCGGGTTGATGAGGCGGCAAGAAGGAGGGTGACATGAACATGAGGACGCGTAGGTGAACGGGACGTAAAAAGAGGCCCCCGACCGCGTGGTCGGAGGCCTCTTGGTGCCGGTGTGTCAGCTGACGTCCGAAGGGTCCAGCCGGTAGAGCGTCGAGGTGCTGCTCTGCGAGGACGACGACGTGGACGACGACGTGGACGACGAAGACGTCGACGACTTCGAACCCGAACCCGAACCCGAACTCGACGTGGCGCTCTTGCTGTACGCGCTCTCCTTGACCGCGGTGCCGTGCTTCTGCACCCAGGTGTTCACGGCGGAGCTGACGGAGTTGCCGCCGCCCATGCCGCCGCCCATCCCGCTGCCGCCGATCTGGATGTAGTGCAGCTTGCCCGCCTTCACCAGTTCCTTCAGCTTGGCGACGGTCATCGCCTTGTCGGACCCGGTGAAGCCCCACATGGAGATCACCGGTTCCCGCGCGCTGAGCTCGATCTGCGCCGCGGACTGGGAGTTGGAGACGGCCAGCAGCCAGGTGGCGCCGTCCATGTGCTTCTTGAGGTAGGCGATCAGGTCGCTGTCGACGCCGCCGCCCATACCGCCACCGCCGCCCATGCCGCCGCCGAAGCCGCCGCGCGTGCCGCCGGTACCGGTACCGCCACCGGGCAGTTCGCCGGTGCCACCGGTTCCGCCCGGCATCCCGCCGGTGCCGCCGGGCAGTTCGCCGTTCCCGGTGCCGCCGCTCGGCAGTTCGCCGGTGCCGCCGCCGGGCGCCGTCTGACCGTTTCCGGTGCCCGGGAAGCCGCCGTTCGCACCGCTCGGGGCCTCACCGTTCGCACCGCCCGGGAAGCCCCCGCCCGTCTCACCGCCGGCCTGGCTGTTCTGGCCGCCGCCCTGCTGGGTGCCGCCCGGCATCTCGCCGCCGCCCGGGAAGCCCCCGCGGCTGCCGCCGCCCCCGCCGGGTCCGCCGCCGAAGCCGCTGCCCGTCGAGGGGCCCGCGGTCGGGTTCGTACCGCCGCGCATCCCGCCGCCGGTGCCGCTGCCGAACGGCAGGGTCGCCGCGTACGCCGTCGGGCCGGCCAGCGCCGCGACCACGGCCGCCGCCAGCGAGACCGCCAGCAGCCGGACCCTGCCGCCCGACCGGAAGAGGATCATGCCCACGATGCCGGCCGCGGTCAGCACGCCGACCGTCGGCCAGAGCCAGGTGTTCCAGCCGGAGGCCCGGCGCAGCAGCACGATCGCCCAGACGCCGGTGACGCCGAAGGCGAGGGGGAGGACCCAGACCCACCGCTTGTCGGTGCGGAACGCGTCCAGCAGCATCACACCGCCGCCGGCGCACAGCACCGCGATGCCCGGGGCGAGCGCGGTCGTGTAGTAGGGGTGCATGGTGCCCTGCGCGGTCGCGAAGATCACGTAGTGCAGGAGGGTCCAGCCGCCCCACAGCACCAGCGCCATCCGCCTGAGGTCGGTGCGCGGGGCGCGCCCGCACAGCACCAGACCGCCGACGAGCGCGATGGCCGAGAAGGGCAGCAGCCAGGAGATCTGGCCGCCGAGGATGTCGTTGAACATCCGGCCGAGGCCCGCGGAACCGGAGAAGCCGCCGCCTCCGCCACCCCCGCCCCCGCCGTTGCCCTCGCCGCCGAAGACGCGGCCGAGACCGTCGTACCCCATGATCAGGTCCCAGGCGGAGCCGTCCGTGGAGCCGCCGATGTAGGGCCGGTCGGAGGCCGGGACCAGGGAGACGGCGATCGCCCACCAGAAGCTGGAGACGGCCAGGACGACCGCGGCGAGCAGCAGGTTGACGACGCGCTTCACCCAGGGCGCCTTCGACGCGTACAGGTAGAGCGCGAAGACGGCGGGCAGCGCGATCCAGCCCGCGAGCAGCTTGGTGTTGAAGGCGAGACCGAAGCAGGCGGCCGAGCCGAGCAGCGGCAGCAGCCTCTCGTCACGGGTGGCGCGGAAGGCGAGCGCCGCGCCCGACACCATGAGGAACACCAGGAGGGTGTCGGGGTTGTTGTCGCGGTTGATGGCGACGGTGATCGGGGTCAGCGCCAGCACCAGCGCGGCGACGGCCGCCGCGCCGTGGCCCCACACCCGCTTGACGGTGGTGTGCAGGATGTAGATCGTGGCGAGCGCCAGCACGATCATCGGCGCCATCATCTGCCACGTGCCGAAGCCGAGGATCCGGCTGGACAGGCCCATGACCATGGTCGCGAGCGGCGGTTTGTCGACGGTCAGGAAGTTGCCCGGGTCCAGCGAGCCGAAGAACCAGGCCTTCCAGCTCTTCGTGCCGGCCCAGACGGCTCCGCTGTAGAAGGTGTTCATGTCGGAACCGGAGAGGTTCCAGGAGTAGAGCACCGCCGCCAGGACCAGGATCGCGGCCAACGCGGGAAGCGACCAGCGCGGTGCCTTGTCCGGCAGGGGAGCCGCGGAAGCCGCCGTGGGCGGGGCCCAGTCGGGGGACACGGTCGGATGCGTGTGGGGGGTGGGATCGGTGGCAGATGTCACGAGCCCAACATGCAGCGGCGCGATGAGTGAGCGCTGTGCTGATCCTGGGAGCGCGCTGTGGATGGGTGAGATGTGGGTAAGAGGGCGGCCGGCGCGGGCCGCCCCTCCGCTCGGATGCCCGCCGGGTCAGCGCACTCGGACCGACAGGCGGTAGAACCTGGTCGTCTGGGCCGCGTTCTGGTTGTCGTCGCTGACCAGGAGGACCTGGTAGCGGCCCTTCGCGTGGCCCGTGACCACCATGCCCTCGATGTTGTCGAGGAGCGGGTTGGGCTGCGGCTGCCTGGCCGTGGCGCCCAGCGACGGGCAGGCCGCGATGTCCGTCAGCAGCGTCTTCCTGATCAGGCGGACGCCCGTCTGCCCGGTCAGGTTCTCGATCCCGCGGGTGTCCGTGGCGTGCCGCGGGTCGGCCAGGAAGAGGCGGACGGTGTTGCCGACGCCGGAGGTGAAGCCGCGCTCCAGGACCAGCAGCCGGCCGTCGGGCAGCGCCTGCACCTCGGGGACGCCGAGGGCCGGGTCGTCGGTGCGGTAGGCGTACTGGGCCGACAGTTCGAAGTGGTCGCCCTTGGTGCGCCGCCAGGTCTGGAAGCGGACGGTCCCGGGGGTGTCGCCGGAGATCGCGTCCTCCATGGAGGCCAGCAGGGTGCGGCCGCCGTTCAGCAGGGTCAGGCCCTCGAAGGTCTGGTTGGAGGTGGCCCGCCCGGCGGGGGACACCAGCAGGGACGACGGTACCGGGAGCCGGTCCAGGATCCTGCCGTCCGCCGAGTAGCGCCGGACGGACGGCTCGGTCTCGGAGGTGATCAGCCGGGTGCCGTCCCGGTCCACGGCCAGGCCCTCGGAGTCGAGCGCCGCGCCGTTCTCGTCGGCCAGCCCGACGACCTTCTTCGGCGCGAGCGTCTTCGCGTCCAGGTCGAAGAGGTAGGAGCGGTCGGCGAGGGCGGCCAGGGAGCCGTCCTTGTCCACGGCGAGCGCGGACAGGTTCCCGACGAAGTAGCCGCCGAAGGCCGTCTTGTCGAGGGCGTCGGAGAAGCCGTCGATGGAGACCGAGGGCGAACAGGCGCTGTTCTTCGTGGTGTTGGCCGTCGTGATGGTGGTCGTCGTGGCCGTGGCGGGACCGGCGGCGGACAGACAGGTGGCCGCCGCCAGGCCGGCGGTGACGGTGGCGAGTACGGTTCGCAGGCGCATGGCGGTCACCGTAGGACGCGACGGTGACGGGCCGGAGACCGCCCCATGAAGGGAAGGGCCGATTTCCGGCCAAGGAGCCTCAGGACGCCCCGAGATCCTTGTGGACGACCTTCGCGACGGCCTGGATCGTGTTGATGCCGTAGGACATCGTGCTGTTGTCCTGGGTCAGCACGGTCATCTGGTAGTCGTGCCCGCCGCCCGTGAACGTGCCGAGGCTGTGCACCCGCCAGCCGTGCGTGGCGCGCTGCAGCCAGCCGTTCTTGACGTGCACGGCGACGCCGGACGGGGCGCCGTACGGGGTGCCCCACCGCTGGGACGAGATGACCTGCCCCATCAGCTTCAGGATGTAGGCCCGCGCGTTGTCGCTGAGCACGGTGTTCTTGGCGGTGACCAGGGCGAGCAGCTTCTGCTCGTCGCGCACGTCGATCTGGGTGAGGCCCCAGTAGCCGTTCGCGCCCGGGGTGGTCTGCGTCATGCCGGCGGCGCTCAGGAAGCCCTTGATCTTCGTCAGACCCAGCTGCCGCCACAGCTTGCTGGTCGCGTCGTTGTCCGACTTGGTGATCATGGCCTTGGCGAGCGTCTGCTCGGTGGTGGTCAGATACCGATTGTGCTTCTTCGCGTCCCACAGCAGCGTGGCGAGGACGGTGACCTTGACCGTGCTGGCCGAGTCGTAGTGGGTGGTGGAGCGGAGCGTGCAGGTCGTCTTCGTGGACCGGTCGTACAGCCCGACGGCGATCGTCCCCCTGCGGTTCGCGACGGCCGCCGTGATGTCCGTCTTCAGCTTCGCGGCCAGGCCCGCCTTCGCGGACGTACAGCTGACCGTGGGCGCGGCGGCCGAAGCGGGCGCCGAGGCCACGCCCACGGTGAGCGCGGCCCCGCCGACAACCGCCGCCAGCGCGCGGGCACGTCTGGATATCCGGTGAGTCATGCCCGATGTGACGCACGAGTTCGCACGAATGGTTGTACGAGGGTCGATGGCTTTGACGATCCGTTATCCGGCCCGGCGCGCCGGGCCGGACGTCAGCGTTTGAGCGTGAAGGTGAAGTCGTCGGAGAGCCGGCCGTCCAGCCGGACCGCCGAGACGAGCCTCCCCTCCACGATCAGTCTCCCGACGTCGGCTCGCGCGAGGCCGCAGCCCTCGGCGACGAGCCGCACCGGCCGGACGGGGATCGGCGCCGCGAAACGCACCGCGACGTCGAGCACCTCCCGGTCGGAAGGGCCCGTGCCGCCGGTGTCGAGGCGCCAGGCCCCGTCCCAGTCGAGAGCGATCCGGTTGCGCCGCCGCACCACCGGATCCTGGAGCAACTCGGCCGCCAGCGACGGGTCGTTGGCGTGCAGCCGGTCCAGCAGTAGGGGTGGTACGGAGCGCACGTTCATCCGCTCCAGGACCGTGAGCTTCGCGGTCCGGCCACAGCCGGCGCAGAGCACGAGGAGCCAGGCGTCGATGAGCTTGTGGTGGGCGTTGACACGGAACTTTCCGTTCGCCCGAAAGCGCGGGGACGCGCACGCGTGGCAGCGGCGCAGGACGAGGGGCAGGCAGGTGGGCATGACGACCCAGTTGTCGAGCACAGGAACACACCGGTCTCAGTGAGAAATCCGCAGCGGGAAAGAGCGCGGCGCGCAGGCGCGACGCGCGACAGTTCAGCTCTCGGGAGGTCTCACACGGTGTACAACGGCACGTCCTTGCCCGGGGGTTGGGGTCCGCAGGCACCGTAGGGGCGCGCGGCGCCACCGTGCCACCGGTTTTCCCGCGCGGTCAGACCTGGCGGGCGCGCGCCGCGAGACGGTCGGCGAACGCGGTGACGAGGGTGCGCAGTTCGGTGGGGCGCTCGACGACGAACGGCCGGTCGAGCGCGGCGAGCACCGGAGGCAGCCAGTCGAGCCGCTCGGCCCGCAGGCCGACGCGGAGCCAGCGCTCGCCCGCCGCGTCCCCGCCGCCCGCGGCCCCGGCCTCCGCCCCGGCCTCGTCCTCCGCCCCGGCCTCGTCCTCCGCCTCCTCCAGCGTCGCGACGCCGGCGGGCAGTCGGGCGCGGATCTGCTCCACCGTCCCGTGGATCCGCAGGGTCACCTCGTGCCGGTACTCAGCCGTCGCGAACCCCGACAGCAATCGCTGCGCCGGATCGGCACCCGTGGGCGCCTCGAAGGAGCCGGGCAGGGCTCTCGGCTCCGTGATCCGATCGAGCCGGAAGGTCCGGTCCTCGCCGGTACGGGCATCCTTGCCGGTGACGTACCAGCGGCCCGCGTGGGCGACGATCCCGTACGCGTGCAGGGTGCGTTCGCCGGCCCGTCCGTGGCGGTCGGTGTAGCGGACGGAGACCGGCCGGCGGTGGCGCACCGCGTCGGCGAGGGTGAGCAGGACCTGGGCGTCCGGGGTGTCGAAGCCGCCGGGCCGGTCCGTGAAGGCGAGAGCCTCCAGGAGGGTGTCGAGCCGACGGGCGAGGTGCTTGGGCAGCACCCGCATGATCTTCGCCGAAGCCGTCTCGTTCGCCGCGAGCTCGGTCGTCGTCAACCCGGTCCGGCGGCCGGCGACCAGGCCGAGGAGCACGGCCAGCGCCTCGTCGTCGTTGAACATGAGCGGCGGCAGGCGGTAGCCGGGGGCGAGCCGGTAGCCGCCGTAGCGGCCGCGCACCGATTCCACGGGCACGTCCAGGTCGATGAGCTGGTCCACGTACCGCCGCACGGTGCGCCCTTCGACGCCGAGCCGCTCGGCGAGCTCGGCCGTGGTGCGGGTGCCGCCCGACTGCAACAGCTCCAGGAGTGTCAGCACGCGGCCGGTCGGTCGGGACATGGGCTCAATCTAACGCGGAATACCGGACCGATTCTGTCCACTATTCGTCCTAGCCTGCGCGGTGCACCACTTCAGTCACTACTTCAGTCACCCCTTCAGCACAGCCAGGAGATGCCATGGACTTCGTCTCGATCCGCATCATCACCGCGGACGTGGCGCGCCTCGTCGCGTTCTACGAACGGGCCACGGGAGTGTCCGCGACCTGGGCCACCGAGGACTTCGCCGAACTGAGGACCGGGGGCGCGACCCTCGCGATCGCCGGCACCCGCACCGTCCCGCTGTTCGCCCCGGGCGCGGGCCGCCCGGCGGACAACCACAGCGTGATCACCGAGTTCCGCGTCGACGACGTGGACCGGGTGTACCGGAACCTGACCGGCTTCGTCACCGACTTCGTCAACCGGCCCACCACGATGCCCTGGGGCAACCGCTCCCTGCTCTTCCGCGACCCGGACGGCAACCTCGTCAACTTCTTCACGCCCCCGGCCGGCCCGAGAATTGTTGCGGAGGGATGAAATCCGCTTCTGGCCGTGTTGTGGCGATGCGGAAGACCAGGGCGAACGAAGGGCACCGCGTGGCAGCGCAACAGGGGGAGCGGGGACAGGGTGGCTGGGCGCGCAGACTCGCGGGGTACGCCTGGCGGCACCCCCGGGACGTCGTGCTCGCGCTCGGGTCCTCGCTGGCCGGAATGGCCGTGCTGGCCATCGTACCGCTCATGACCAAGGTGATCATCGACGACGTGATCGGTGATCACAGCCGGTCGATGGCGCCCTGGGCCGGCGGCCTGATCGGGGCCGCCGTCCTCGTCTACGTCTCCGCCTACGTACGGCGCTACTACGGCGGCCGGCTCGCCCTCGACGTCCAGCACGACCTGCGGACGGAGATGTACGACACCCTCACCCGGCTCGACGGGCGGCGCCAGGACGAACTGTCCACGGGCCAGGTCGTCGGCCGGGCCACCAGCGACCTCCAGCTGATCCAGGGCCTGCTCTTCATGCTGCCGATGACCATCGGCAACGTCCTCCTCTTCGTGATCTCCCTCGCGATCATGGCCTGGCTGTCGCCGCCGCTCACCCTGGTCGCCCTCGCCGTCGCTCCGGCCCTGTACTGGATCGCCAGGCGCAGCCGCACCAAGCTGCACCCCGCCACCTGGTACGCCCAGGCCCAGGCCGCCGCCGTCGCCGGGGTGGTCGACGGCGCGGTGAGCGGCGTACGCGTGGTCAAGGGGTTCGGACAGGAGGAGCAGGAGACCGGCAAGCTCCGCGAGATCGGGCGCAGGCTCTTCGCCGGGCGGCTCCGCACGATCCGGCTGAACAGCAGGTTCACCCCGGCGCTCCAGGCCGTCCCGGCCCTCGGCCAGGTCGCCATGCTGGCGCTCGGCGGCTGGCTGGCGGTACGCGGCCACATCACCCTCGGCACCTTCGTCGCGTTCTCCTCGTACCTCGCCCAGCTGGTCGGCCCGGTCCGGATGCTCGCCGTGGTCCTCACCGTCGGCCAGCAGGCCCGCGCCGGCACCGAACGCGTCCTGGAGCTGATCGACACCCGGCCGACGATGAAGGACGGGACGAAGATTCTCCCCGCCGACGCGCCCGCCACCGTCGAGTTCGACGACGTGGCCTTCGGCTACGACCAGGCCCCCGGCGGAACCAGCCCGGTCCTCCGAGGGCTGAGCTTCGAGATCCGCGCCGGCGAGACCCTCGCCGTCGTCGGCTCCTCCGGCTCGGGCAAGTCCACGGTGTCCCTCCTGCTGCCCCGCTTCTACGACGTCACCCACGGCGCCGTCCTGGTCGGCGGCCACGACGTGCGCGAGCTGACGCTCGACTCGCTGCGGGCCGCGATCGGCCTGGTCCCGGAGGACTCGTTCCTCTTCTCGGACACCGTCCGCGCCAACATCGCGTACGGCCGTCCCGGCGCCACCGAGGAGGAGATCCGCGCCGCCGCCCGCGCCGCCCAGGCGGACCGTTTCATCACAGAACTGCCCGACGGCTACGACACCAAGGTCGGCGAGCAGGGCCTCACCCTCTCCGGCGGCCAGCGCCAGCGCGTCGCCCTGGCCCGCGCCATCCTCACCGACCCGCGGCTGCTCGTCCTCGACGACGCCACCTCGGCCGTCGACGCCCGCGTGGAGCACGAGATCCACGAGGCGCTCCGACACGTGATGCGGGGCCGCACGACCCTGCTCGTCGCGCACCGCCGCTCCACCCTCAACCTCGCCGACCGCATCGCCGTCCTCGACGGTGGCCGGCTCGCCGACATCGGCACCGACGAGGAGCTCCAGAAACGGTCGGCGCTGTACCGCAGGCTGCTCACCGACCCCGACGAACTGGGCGGGGTCTCCCCGGGGCACGCCCTGCCCGCCGGGCCGCGCGAGGACATCTCCGTACGCGAGGAACTGGACGCCGAGTTCGACGCCGAGCGCGGGGTGACCCCGCGCCTGTGGACCGGTGACCGCGCTCCCCGGGACCTCGCCCTCGCCGGCACCCCGGCCACCCCAGAACTCCTCGCCCGGGTCGACGCCCTGCCCCCGGCGACCGACACCCCCGACATCGACGAGGACCGTGCCGTCCGCCCCGAGGACTCCTACGGCCTGCGCCGCCTGCTGCGCGGCTTCGGCGCCCCCCTCCTCGTGAGCCTCGGTCTGGTCGCCGTGGACGCCGGCATGGGCCTCCTCCTGCCGGTGCTGATCCGGCACGGCATCGACCAGGGCGTCTCCAGGATGGCGCTGGGCGCGGTCTGGGCGGCCGCGCTGCTGGGGCTGTTCGCGGTGCTCGCGCAGTGGGCCGCCCAGACCGGCGAGACCCGGATGACCGGCCGTACCGGCGAACGGGTCCTCTACTCGCTCCGGCTGAAGATCTTCGCCCAGCTCCAGCGGCTCGGACTCGACTACTACGAGCGGGAGCTGACCGGCCGGATCATGACGAGGATGACCACGGACGTGGACGCCCTGTCCACCTTCCTCCAGACCGGTCTGGTCACGGCCTTCGTCTCCGTCGTCACCTTCTTCGGCATCATGGTCGCCCTGCTGGTGATCGACGTGCAGCTGGCCCTCGTCGTCTTCACCACCCTGCCGCCGCTGGTCGTCGCGACCTTCTTCTTCCGCCGGGCGAGCGTGAAGGCGTACGAACTGGCCCGGGAGCGGGTGTCGGCGGTCAACGCCGACCTCCAGGAGTCGGTGGCGGGCCTCAGGATCGTGCAGGCCTTCCGGCGCGAGGGCGACGGCTCCCGGCGTTTCACCGAGCGCAGCGAGAGCTACCGCAGGGCCCGTACCCGGGGCCAGTTCCTGATCTCGGTCTACTTCCCGTTCGTGCAGCTGCTGTCTTCGGTGGCGGCGGCGAGCGTGCTGATCGCCGGCGCGCACCGGGTCGAGGCGGCCACCCTCACCACCGGCGCGCTGGTCGCCTACCTGCTCTACATCGACCTGTTCTTCGCGCCCGTCCAGCAGCTCTCGCAGGTCTTCGACGGCTACCAGCAGGCGACCGTCTCCCTCGGCCGCATCCAGGAACTGCTGCGCGAGCCGACCTCGACGAAGTCCGCCGAGCGGCCCCGCGAGGTGGGCGCCCTGCGCGGCGACATCGCCTTCGAGGACGTTCGCTTCGCCTACGGCGCCGCCGACCACGGCGACGCGGCCCTCACCGGAGTGAACCTGGTCATCCCCGCCGGGCAGACGGTCGCCTTCGTCGGCGAGACCGGAGCGGGCAAGTCGACCCTGGTGAAGCTGGTGGCGCGGTTCTACGACCCGACGAGCGGCCGGGTGACCGTCGACGGCACCGACCTGCGCGACCTGGACCTCACCTCGTACCGGCACCGTCTCGGCGTGGTCCCGCAGGAGGCGTACCTGTTCCCCGGCACCGTCCGGGACGCCATCGCGTACGGGCGGCCCGGGGCCGGCGACGCCGAGGTGGAGGCGGCGGCCCGCGCGGTCGGCGCCCACGAGATGATCGCCACCCTCGGCGGCGGCTACCTCCACGAGGTGGCCGAGCGCGGCCGCAACCTCTCGGCCGGCCAGCGCCAGCTGATCGCGCTGGCCCGCGCGGAGCTCGTCGACCCCGACGTGCTGCTCCTCGACGAGGCGACGGCGGCGCTCGACCTGGCGACGGAGGCGCAGGTCAACCTGGCCACCGACCGTCTCGCGGGCCGTCGTACGACGCTCGTGGTCGCCCACCGGCTGACCACCGCGGCCCGCGCCGACCGGGTGGTGGTCATGGACCACGGCCGGGTCGCCGAGGACGGCACCCACGAGGAACTCCTCGCCCGCGGCGGCCGGTACGCCGAACTGTGGCGCACCTTCACCGGCCAGGCCGGGGAACCGGAGGAACCGGTGGGCGCGGCCCGCTGAACCGCCGCCCGCCGCCCGGGCACCGCCGAGGGGACGGTCGAGGGGGCGGCGGCCCCGCGTCCCTGACGGTCGTGCAACCATCCGACATACGTCGTGCGTCCGTACATCAGTACGTACCTGGCGTACACGGATGGTGCACGGCCGCGGCATGGGAGGGGACGACGGTGGACAGTGGTGCGATACGTCGGCGGCTGGCGTTCGGCGCGGCCGTGCTGGCCGCCTCCGGGGCCTTCGCCCTCGCGGCGCCGGTCCAGGCGCGGGCGGTGACGGCCGAGAACTGCGCCGGCCGCGAGGTCCGGACCCTGCCGTTCACCACCGGCACGGTGCACGTCTACCGGCAGGGCGGCTACGTCTGCGCCGTCACCCTCTCCAAGAACCCCGGGATCAAGCGCACCATGTCCGTCAGCGTCCAGGCGCGGGGCAACCGCCCGGTCGTGGACAAGGGCAGGTACACCCGCCGCGCGGGCCCGGTGACCGTCCACGCGGGCCATCGCTGCGTGTGGGTGAAGGGCGCGGTGGCGGGCGGCTCGGTCAGCTCGGGGTGGATCCTCTGCTGAGGACCGGCCGACCCCGGCCGGCGCGGACCGCGTCCACGGTCCGCGCCCGCCGCGCCGAAGGCCGTCCGCCCGTCGGGGGTGTCACGCCCGGTCCGCTACGTGCGTCCGGTACGTCAGCCCATGGCCGATCGGGTACAGCACCTGGGCCGGGTCGTCCGCCCGCCCGACCGGCACCGGCAGTCTCCCGCGTGGCGCCACCCGGCCCGCGATCACCCGGGCGGCCGCCCGCAGTTCGACGTCGGTCCAGCAGTAGGACGCCAAGCAGGCCTTGAGGGTGGGCAGTTGGGCCACGTCGTACGGATTGCGCACCGCGACCACGACCACCGGCCGCCCGGTGCCCACCAGTCGGCCCACCAGCTTCTGCTGCCCGCCGCCCGCCGTGACGTTGTACGTCCCGACGACCACCGCGTCCGTCCCCTCGGCCGCCGCGACCGCCTCCTCGATCGTCGCCGCGGAGGGGTCCGTGCCGGTGGACAACGCGCGTGCGGAGAAGCCGAGTTCGGTGAGCGCGGCGGCGAGCACGCCGGTGGGCGGGCCCGTCGTGCCGGACGGGGCCGCCGGATCGGCGCCCACCACCAGCACCTTGCCGTGGGTGCGCGGCGACAGCGGGAGCAGACCGCCCTCGTTGACCAGCAGGGTGGTGGTGCGCTCGGCGACCCGGTCGGCGACGGCGAGGTGGCGGGCCGTGCCGACCACCCGGCGGACGTCCTTCGCGTCGACGTACGGCCGGTCCAGCAGCCCCAGCCGCGACTTCAGGCGCAGGAGGCGCAGGATCGACTCGTCCAGCCGGGACTCGGTCAGCTCGCCGTCCCGTACGGCCTTCAGGACGGCGTTCCAGGCGACGTCCAGGGCGGGCGGGTCGAGGAGCTGGTCGACACCGGCCTTGAGGGCGAGCACGGGCACCCGGTCGTCGCCGTACTTCGTGCGCACCCCCGCCATGCTCAGCGAGTCGGTCACCACCACACCGTCGTAGCCGAGTTCACCGCGCAGGATGCCGGTGACCACGGGGTGGGAGAGGGTCGCCGGGTCACCGGAGTCGTCCAGGGCCGGGAACTGGATGTGCGCGGTCATGACCGAGTCGACGCCCGCCGCGACGGCCGCCCGGAAGGGCACCGCGTCCAGCTTCTCCCACAGCTCCCGGCTGTGCGTGATGACGGGGAAACCGGTGTGGCTGTCCACCGTGGTGTCGCCGTGCCCGGGGAAGTGCTTGGCGGTGGCGGCCACCCCGGCCTCCTGGTACCCCCGCGCCTCGGCGGCGGCCAGCGCGCCCGCCGCGTCCGGATCGGCGCCGAAGGACCGCACGCCGATGACGGGGTTGGCCGGGTTCACGTTGACGTCGGCGTCGGGGGAGTAGTCCTGCCGGACTCCCATCGCCCGCAGTTCGGCACCGGAGACCCGGCCGACGGTACGGGCGTCGGCCGCCGAACCGCCCGCCCCGATCGCCATCGCGCCCGGGAAGAGGGTGGCGGGCCGGCCGATCCGGCAGACGGCGCCGTGCTCCTGGTCGGTGCTGATGAGCACGGGCAGCCCGCGCGGCTGTTCCAGGGACGCCCGCTGGATCCCGTTCGACAGCTCGGCGATCTGCCGCGGATCACGGGTGTTGTGGGTCCAGGTGAAGTAGATGATCCCGCCGACCCGGTACTTCGCGACGAGCTCGGCGGCGGTGCGGACGCCGAGCTCCTTCAGGTTGGCGTCGATGTCGGCCTGGTCGGGAGCGGTGGCGGAGTGGCCGTGGACCCGCGCCACGAACAGCTGGCCGACCTTCTCCGGGAGCGTCATCCGGGAGACCAGGGCACGCAGTGTCCGCTCGTCGGAATCGAGGGAGTACGCGCTGGTGCCGACGGTCAGTCCCGCGGTCACCCCCGCGGTCGCGGTGAGAAGGGTGCGTCTGGAGGGCACGTGCGCTCCTTCCGGTGGGGAACCCTGAGGGCAAGGTAGCCGGAAAGGGGCCGCCATCGGCGCATTGGAGGGGGGCACGTCGATGGCGGCGGGCCGGCGGCCGCGGTACGGCGGAGAGGGTGGGCCGCACCACGAGGACTCTTCCGACAGCCTGCGCGTTGGACGACCGGAGCCGGGGCCGGGTTCCCGACGGCAGCGGATTCCCGCGATTCACCGGCGGAGGGCGCTCTTAAGGGGCGCTGGGGGTCCCCCGGCCGAAGGCTGGCGGAGGAATCCGAGGTACGTCGGTGAAGCGCCCGTCAGGGGCGCGGGGAACTGCGCGAACAACCCCCACCGGGCCGCACACGACATTCCACCGTTCCACCCCATGGACAAACGACCCCGCACCGACGAAGAACCGGAGATCATCGGCGCATGCCCGTCGCCCACATCCCCGGTTCCAAGTCCGTCACCGCCCGCGCCCTCTTCCTCGCGGCCGCCGCCGACGGAGTCACCACCCTCGTCCGCCCCCTCCGCTCCGACGACACCGAGGGCTTCGCCGAGGGCCTGACCCGGCTCGGCTACCGCGTCGGCCGCACCCCGGACACCTGGCAGGTGGACGGCCGCCCGCAGGGCCCCGCCGTGCCCGAGGCCGACGTCCACTGCCGGGACGGCGCCACCACCGCCCGCTTCCTGCCCACGCTCGCCGCCGCCGGCCACGGCAGCTACCGCTTCGACGCGTCCGAGCAGATGCGCCGCCGCCCCCTCGCCCCGCTCACCCGCGCCCTGCGCGACCTCGGTGTCGACCTGCGTCACGAGGCGGCGGAGGGCCACCACCCGCTGCGCGTCGAGGCGGCCGGTGTGGAGGGCGGCGAGGTGACCCTGGACGCCGGGCAGTCCTCGCAGTACCTCACCGCGCTGCTGATGCTCGGACCGCTGACCCGCAGGGGCCTGCGGATCCGGGTGACGGACCTGGTCTCCGCGCCGTACGTGGAGATCACCCTCGCGATGATGCGGTCGTTCGGGGTGCGGGTGGCACGCGAGGGGGACACCTTCGTCGTACCGCCGGGCGGCTACCGGGCCACCACCTACGCGATCGAACCCGACGCCTCCACCGCGAGCTACTTCTTCGCCGCGGCGGCCGTGACGGGCCGCGAGGTCACCGTGCCGGGCCTCGGACAGGGCGCGCTCCAGGGGGACCTCGGCTTCGTCGACGTCCTGCGCAGGATGGGCGCCGAGGTGGAGACCGGCGCGGACCGCACCACCGTCCGGGGCACCGGCGTACTCCGCGGCGTCACCGTCAACATGCGGGACATCTCCGACACCATGCCCACCCTCGCGGCCGTCGCCCCCTTCGCGGACGGCCCCGTCCGGATCGAGGACGTGGCCAACACGCGGGTGAAGGAGTGCGACCGCCTGGACGCCTGCGCGGAGAACCTGCGCCGGCTCGGCGTCGAGGTCGCCACGGGCGAGGACTGGATCGAGATCCGCCCCGGCGCCCCGGCCCCCGCCGAGATCAGGACCCACGGCGACCACCGCGTCGTCATGTCCTTCGCGGTGACGGGCCTGCGGACCCCCGGCATCACCTTCGACGACCCGGGGTGCGTGAAGAAGACGTTCCCGGGGTTCCACGAGGCGTTCGGGGAACTGGCCGCGGGCTGGGGAATCCCACTCGACGCCGCCTGAGTCCCCGGTCCCGCGCCGGCGGCCGGCCGCATGCCACGTGCCGTGCTCAGCGCCCGTGGCAGGCCGCCCGCCACCGCGCCGTGCTCAGGCCGATTCGTTGAGGAGCCGGGAGAGGTGGTCGCGGCCCGCGGTCAGGAGGCCGGGCAGCGGGGCCGCCGCCTCGTACCAGCGCTTCTCGTACTCCCAGCACAGCCAGCCGTCCCAGCCGTGCCGGGAGAGGACCTCCACGCAGTCGGAGAGGGGCAGGACCCCGGCGCCCAGCGCCAGCGGGGTGGTGTCCTCGGCCGAGGCGATGTCCTTGACCTGGACGTATCCGAGGTGCGGCGCGAGGGCCGCGTAGGTCTCGGCGGGCTGTTCGCCGCCCAGCCAGGTGTGCATGACGTCCCAGAGCGCGCCGGCCATGCGGTGGCCGACCGGGCCGAGCACGCGGATGGCGTCGGCGCCGGTGCGGTGCGAGTCATGGGTCTCGAGCAGGACCCGTACGCCGAGCGCGGAGGCGTCCTCGGCGACCGTGCCGAGCCGCCGGGCGGCGATCGCGTCGGACTCGGCGGCCGGCACGTCGGGGTCGGCGCCGGGGAAGACGCGCACGAAGGAGGCGCCCAGGTCGTGCGCCAGCTGGAGGAGTTGCCGGATCTCGTCGAGGACCGGCGCGTCCTCGCCGGGCGCGGCCACCCGCGCGTAGCCCGCGACGCCCAGCACCTCCACCCCGCACGACTTGAACTCGGCGGCGATGTCGGCCCGTTGCGCGGGCCCGAGACCTGGGTGCACCGGCTCCTCCGGGTGGGCGCGCAGCTCCACACCGTGGTAGCCGTGGGTGGTGGCGAGCGCCAGCACGTCCGAGACGGGCAGGCCGGGGACCCCGAGGGTGGAGAAGGCGAACTTCATGCCCACCAACCTAGTCTCAGCGGCCCGTCCCGTGCAGATCCAGCCGCCAGTCCTGCCCGACCAGGTCCTGGCCGAAGGAGCGGTGCGGTTTCTCGGCGCTGAGGACGAAGCCGTGCCGCTGGTAGATGCGGCGGGCCGAGGACAGGATGTCGTTGGTCCACAGCACCAGGTCCCGGTAGCCGACCCCGCGCGCGAAGTCGACCACGGCGCCGACCAGCCGGTCCCCGATGCCGAGCCCGCGGGCGTCCGGCTCGACCAGCAGCAGCCGCAGCCGCGCGGTGCCCGGGGCGTCGTCCCGCACGCACATCACGCAGCCCACCGGCCGCCCAGCCCACTCGGCGATCCAGGTCCGCTCCAGGTGCGGGTCGTGGTCCTCGGCGTAGTCGGCGACGATCCGGGCGACCAGCCCCTCGTAGTCGGCGTTGAAGCCGTACTCGGCGGCGTACAGGGCGGCGTTGCGCTGCACGATCCAGCCCAGGTCGCCGGGGTGCGGCTCGCGCAGCACGGGCTCGGCCGCGCCGTCCGGGGCGTGCCCGTCGCCGAGGAGGGTGCGGATGGTGCGCATGGCCTCGGCCAGGCGCGGCCGGTCGCCGGGGTCCATGGCGGCCAGCAGCGAGCCGACCGACTCCCGGGCCCGTTCGTCCAGCAGGCCGGCGGCGGCCCGGCCGGCCGTGGTGAGGGACACCCGGCGCCGCCGCGGGTCCTTGTCCGAGGGGGCGCGCTCGATCAGCCCGGCGGTCTCGAACTTGTTGAGGATGCGGCTCAAGTACCCGGCGTCCAGTGCGAGATCGGCGCGCAGGTCGGCCGCGTCGGTGTCCGTGGAGTGCGCGAGTTCGTAGAGCACCCGGGCCTCGGTGAGGGTGTACGGGGCGTAGAGGTGGCGGCCGTAGTCGAGGGCGCCGATGAGGTTGGTGTAGAAGCGGTTGAAGGCGCGCACGTCCTGGACGGTCATGGCGGGAACCCCGATGATTGACTGAGTCAGAGATATCGCCCTCCGAGGCTAACCCTTCGCCCCGTCAGGCCGGAAGGCGTCGGCCCGAACGCGGGCCCTCCGGGCTTTACTTGTTCTTTTTGCCTGGTCCTGGTCCTGCTTTTGACTTCGTCGCGTCAGCGCCGTAGGTTTATACACGAACGTCACTTATGTCCGTTTTCAACTTCGGGCGTGACGTGGTCCGCCGGAGAACCCGTGCGGTGCGGAGAACCGGCATCGAGGGCGGCGGACGTGCTCAGAGCTGCGCGCAGGCTCTGGAGCGCACGCAGGGCGGTCCCCCTGAGCGGCCGCCGGTACACATCCACACCCTCGGAGAGGGGCGAGAAATGCGCGCGCACACCACACGTATGAAGAGGGTCGCGATCGCTGCGATCTCAGCGCCCATCCTGGCGCTCGCGGCAGGTGCCGGAGTCGCCGGCGCGGCCACCGGCTCCGCACCCGCCCACGTCGCCGCGTACGGCGACCACGGCGGCGGCGGAGGCGGCGGCGGCCACGGCGGCGGCGGTGGCGGCTACGGCGGTGGCGGCCACGGTGGCGGCGGCTACGGCGGTGGCGGCTACGGCGGTGGCGGCTACGGCGGAGGCCACGACAACGGCGGCTGGGGCTGGGGCGGCGACGACGACTACGGCTGGGGCGGCGGCCACAACGGTGGCGGCGGCTGGGGCGGCGACGACGACGGCTGGGGCGGGGGCGGCGGCTACGGCGGCGGTGGCTGGGGAGACTGAATCCACAGTCGCTGACGCTCTCTGACAGTAAAGGACGGATCCGGGTGCCCGACCCCTCGGGCACCCGGACCCGTGCATCCAATCCCCCGCGGGGCACAGGTCCCGACGCCAGGAGGCGGTGACCGGATGAGGATCGTCTGCGTGGGCGGAGGCCCGGCCGGACTCTACTTCTCGATCTCGGCGAAACTGCGGGACGCCGGACACGAGATCACCGTCCTGGAGGCGGACCCGCCCGAGGCCACCTACGGCTGGGGCGTCGTGTACTGGCACGACCTGCTGGACATCCTGCACGGCAACGACCCCGAGAGCGCCCGTGCGATCAGCGCCGCGTCCGTGCTCTGGCAGCAGCAGGAGATCCGCGTGCACGGCGACCGGCACGACGGCACGGCCTACTTCGGCGGCTACGGCTACAGCATGGGCCGCGCCGCCCTGCTCGGCATCCTGACCCGGCGCGCCCGCTCCCTGGGCGTGGACGTACGGCACGGGGAACGCCTCGCCGACCCCGCCGGCCTGCCCGAAGCCGACCTGGTGGTGGCCGCAGACGGCGCGAACAGCCGGATCCGGCAGAGCCGCGCCGAGCACTTCGGCACCCGGCTGGAGACCGGCCGCAACCCGTTCGTCTGGCTCGGTACGGACCGGCAGTTCGACCGTTTCGTCTTCGCCTTCGAGGAGACCGAGGCGGGCTGGATCTGGTTCCACGCCTACCCGTCGTTCAAGGGCGTCAGCACCTGCATCGTCGAGTGCTCACCGGAGACCTGGCAGGGCCTCGGCCTCGACACGATGGACGAGGAGGACGCCGTACCCCTGCTGGAGAAGGTGTTCCACCGGGCCCTCGACGGCCACTCCCTGATCAGCAGGTCGCGCGGCGCCCCGGCGAGGTGGCAGCGCTTC
Source organism: Streptomyces arenae (assembly GCF_022343545.1). Lineage (NCBI taxonomy): Bacteria > Bacillati > Actinomycetota > Actinomycetes > Kitasatosporales > Streptomycetaceae > Streptomyces > Streptomyces arenae. The sequence continues at coordinate 128,091 of NZ_JAKQYH010000043.1, read as the reverse complement.
ACCCACGTCACCAACAAGACCTGGGTCGACGGCCGGGTGGTCCTCGCCGGCGACGCCGCGCACACCACCCACTTCACCCTGGGCTCCGGCACCCGGCTCGCGATGATCGACGCGATCGTGCTCGCCCACGCGCTCAAGCGGTACGACGATCCGCGGGTCGCCCTGCACGAGTACGACCGGCACCGCCGCGCCGAACTGCACTCCGTCCAGGCGGCGGCACGCACCAGCATGGCCTGGTTCGAGCACCTCGACGGCTACCTCGACCGGGACCCCGTCGACTTCGCCTACGCGATGGCGGTCCGCCAGGGCAACCAGCCCCCCTGGCGCTACCAGACCCACCTGGCCACCCAGCTTTCCCCGGTACGCCGGGTCCGCCGGGCCTACGACACGGGCCGCCGCTGGTACCGGGACCGGCGGTGGGGCGAGGCACCGCTGCCACTGCTGGGGCGGTCCGCGCGCACCCCGGCGGCCTCAGCTCCGCGGCACCCCTGAGGAGCCCCGTACCATCAGCTCCCCCCGGACCGTCGCGATGCCTCCCGGTGGCGGCTCCTCGCGCCCCATGGCGATCCGCCCGGCCCGTGCGCCCGCCTCCGCCAGCGGCAGCCGTACCGTCGTCAGCGAGGGCACCGCGTCGATGCTGAACGGCAGGTCGTCGAAGCCGGCCACCGACACGTCCTCGGGGATCCGCAGTCCCGACTCGCGCAGCGCCGCGCACGCGCCCAGCGCGACGGAGTCGTTCGCGGCCACCACCGCGGTGAGCGTGGGGTCCCGGCGCAGCAGCTCCAGCGTCGCCTCGTACCCCGCCCGCCGGTCGTACCGGCCGTGCACGGTCCAGCGCGGGTCCTCCTCGATCCCGGCCGCGGCCAGCGCCGCCCGGTGCCCTTCGAGCCGGTGTCGGGTGGTCGTCCGCTCCTCCGGGCCCGCGATGTAGCCGAGCCGCCGGTGCCCGAGCCCGATGAGGTGCTCGGTCAGCTGCTTGCCGCCGCCGCGGTTGTCGAAGGTCAGCGCCACGGCGTCGGTGTCAGGCGCCGGCGGCCGCCCGCACAGCACCACCCGGGTGCCCGCGTCGGCGAGCTTGCGCAGCTTCGCCGCCACCGCCGCCGCGTGCGGCGCGTCCTCCACGGCACCGCCGGTCAGGACCACCGCCGCCGCCCGCTGCCGCTGGAGCAGGGTCAGGTACGTCAGCTCCCGCTCCGGCGAGCCCCCTGTGTTGCACACCACAGCCAGCCGCTCGCCGCCCGCGCGCCCGCCGGGCCCGCCGATCTCGGACTGGATCGCGCCCGCCATGATGCCGAAGAACGGGTCGGCGATGTCGTTGACCAGGATGCCGACCAGGTCGGAGGTGGCCGCGGCGAGCGCGCTCGCGGGCCCGTTGAGGACGTAGTCCAGCTCGTCCACCGCCCGCAGCACCCGCTCCCGAGTGGTCGCCGCCACCGGGTAGTTGCCGTTCAGTACGCGCGACACCGTCGCGGGCGAGACCTGGGCGCGGGCCGCCACGTCCGCCAGGGTCACCGTCATCTCGTCGTCCTCCGGTCGCGCATCTTGTCGTACGCCGTCGTACACAGCCTGATCAAAGGAAGCCCCCTTGCCGTGCAGACCATAAGGCCAATCACCCTGGTTGTTCGCCCCCTCGAACAAGTCGACCCCGTCACGGTCTTGTACAGACCAGTGGTGAAAGGCTAGCTTCAGACTGTATAGAAAGCGCTTGCTGCGTTGCTGAGACGCACGCGGACGAAGGGAAACACGTGACACGCAAGACGGTGCGTATCGCCATGAACGGCGTGACCGGGCGCATGGGCTACCGACAGCACCTCGTCCGCTCGATCCTCGCGCTGCGCGAACAGGGCGGTCTCGACCTCGGCGACGGCACCGTGCTGTGGCCGGAACCGGTCCTCGTCGGCCGCCGGGAACACGCCCTCCGCGACATCGCCGACCGGCACGGTCTGTCCGGCGAGCACATCGCCACGGACCTCTCGGCGGTCCTCGCCGACCCGACCATCGACATCTACTTCGACGCCCAGGTCACCTCCGCCCGCGAGGAGGCCCTGAAGCAGGCCATCGCCGCCGGGAAGCACATCTACACCGAGAAGCCGACCGCGACCGGCCTGGACGGCGCCCTGGAGCTGGCCCGGCTCGCGCACGCGAAGGGCATCAAGCACGGCGTCGTCCAGGACAAGATCTTCCTGCCCGGCCTCCTCAAGCTGAAGCGGCTCATCGACGGCGGCTTCTTCGGCCGGATCCTGTCCGTCCGCGGCGAGTTCGGCTACTGGGTCTTCGAGGGCGACTGGCAGACCGCCCAGCGCCCGTCCTGGAACTACCGCGCGGAGGACGGCGGCGGCATCGTCGTCGACATGTTCCCGCACTGGGAGTACGTGCTGCACGAGCTGTTCGGCCGGGTGAAGTCCGTCCAGGCCCTCACCGCCACCCACATCCCGCAGCGCTGGGACGAGGGCGGCAAGCCCTACGACGCCACCGCCGACGACGCCGCCTACGGCATCTTCGAGCTGGACGGCGGCGCCGTCGCGCAGATCAACTCCTCCTGGGCGGTCCGCGTCAACCGCGACGAACTGGTCGAGTTCCAGGTGGACGGCACCGAAGGCTCAGCGGTCGCCGGCCTGCGCAACTGCCGTGTCCAGCACCGCAGCGCGACCCCCATGCCGGTCTGGAACCCGGACATCCCCGCCACCTACGCCTTCCGCGAGCAGTGGCAGGAGATCCCGGACAACACCGAGTTCGACAACGGCTTCAAGGCGCAGTGGGAGCTGTTCCTCAAGCACGTCTACGCCGACGCCCCCTACCAGTGGGACCTGCTGGCCGGCGCCCGTGGCGTCCAGCTCGCCGAGCTGGGCCTGAAGTCCTCGGCGGAGGGCCGCCGTATCGACGTCCCGGAGATCTCGCTGTGACCCTCCGACTGCCCTCGGCCGACGGCTCGCTGCGGACCTACGAGACCCGCGGCGAACCGCTCGCCCTCACCCCCGGCACCCCCTTCACCTCGCGCACGGTCTTCTCGGCGGCGCACGTCGTCGCCGACCCGTTCGCCGACAGCAACCCCGACGCGCCCGCCGCCGTCGACTGGGACGCCACCCTCGCCTTCCGCCGCCACCTCTGGTCGCATGGCCTGGGCGTCGCCGAGGCCATGGACACCGCCCAGCGCGGCATGGGCCTCGACTGGGCCGGCGCGGCCGAGCTGATCCGCCGCAGCGCCGCCGAGGCCAAGGCGGTCGGCGGCCGGATCGCCTGCGGGGTCGGCACCGACCAGCTCACCGGCCCGGCGACCCTCGCCGAGGTCCGGGCCGCCTACGAGGAGCAGCTCGCGCTCGTCGAGGAGACCGGCGCCCAGGCCATCCTGATGGCATCCCGGGCGCTGGCCGCGGCCGCCTCCGGACCCGAGGACTACCTCGACGTCTACGGCCACCTGCTCCGCCAGGCCTCCGAACCGGTCGTCCTGCACTGGCTCGGCCCCATGTTCGACCCGGCCCTGGAGGGCTACTGGGGCTCGTCCGACCTGGACGCGGCCACCTCGACCTTCCTGGAGGTCATCGCCGCCCACCCCGACAAGGTCGACGGCATCAAGGTGTCGCTCCTGGAGGCCCGGCGGGAGATCGACATCCGCCGCCGCCTGCCCGGCGGGGTCCGCTGCTACACCGGCGACGACTTCAACTACCCCGAGCTGATCGCGGGTGACGAGCAGGGCTTCAGCCACGCCCTGCTCGGCATCTTCGACCCGCTGGGCCCGCTGGCGGCCGAGGCGGTCCGGGTCCTGGACACCGGGGACACGGCGGGCTTCCGCGGCCTCCTGGACCCCACCGTGGAACTCTCCCGCCACCTCTTCCAGACCCCCACCCGGTTCTACAAGACGGGCGTGGTCCTGCTGGCCTGGCTCGCGGGCCACCAGTCCCACTTCACCATGGTCGGCGGCCTCCAGTCGGCCCGCTCCCTGCCGCACTTCGCCCGCGCCTACGAACTCGCCGACGGCCTGGGCCTGTTCCCGGACCCGAAGCTGGCCGAGGAGCGGATGAAGACCCTGCTCGCCCTGTACGGAGTGGCCCAGTGACCGGCGACCTGTCGCGTTTCTCGATCAACCAGATGACCGTCAAGCAGCTGTCGATCCCCGAACTGGCCGACGCCTGCCTGGAACTGGGCGTGCCGGGCGTGGGCCTGTGGCGCGAGCCGGTGCGGTCCCACGGCGTGGAGGCGACCGCCAAACTGGTCCGCGAGGCCGGCCTGACGGTCACCACCCTGTGCCGGGGCGGTTTCCTCACCGCGACCGACCCGGCGGAACGCGTGGCGGCCCTGGCCGACAACCGCCGCGCCGTCGAGGAGGCCGCGGCCCTCGGCACCGAGGTGCTGGTCCTGGTCTCCGGCGGTCTCCCGGCGGGCTCCAGGGACCTGGGCGCCGCCCGGGAGCGGATCGCCGACGCCCTCGCCGAACTGGGCCCGTACGCCGAACAGCACGGCGTCCGGCTGGCCATCGAACCCCTGCACCCCATGTTCGCCGCCGACCGCTGCGTGGTCTCCACCCTCACCCAGGCCCTGGACCTCGCGGAACGCTTCCCGGCGCACCAGGTCGGCGTCACGGTCGACACGTACCACATCTGGTGGGACGACCAGGCGCCCGCCCAGATCGCCCGCGCCGGCGCCGGCGGCCGTATCCACACCTTCCAGCTCGCCGACTGGACGACCCCGCTGCCGGCGGGCGTCCTCAACGGCCGCGGCCAGATCGGCGACGGCGCGATCGACATGCGGGAGTGGCGGGGCTACGTGGAGGCGGCCGGCTACACCGGCCCCATCGAGGTCGAACTCTTCAACGACGCCCTGTGGGCCCGGAACGGCCGGGAGGTCCTCGCGGAGACGGCGGAGAGGTTCCTGACCCACGCGGCGTAGTCCGGTCCGGCGGCCGGAGAGGCGAACCCGCTCTCCGGCCGCCGGACGTCCCTCGGTCCCTCTCCGTGTCAGGCCGAGGCCTTCCGGCTGACGTGGACGATGAGCTCGCCCACCAGTGTCAGGACCGCCAACGCCAGGCAGCACACGACACCGAGCAGGCCGGCCGCGACGACGTAGACCGAGCGCAGGTCCGTGCACTCGAACGCCGGTGAACAGCCGAGGGTCCGCGGGTCCGTCCGCGGCCCCATCGCGTTCCAGCCGATGACGAGGCAGAGCACGGAGACCACGGCCGCGCCGGACAACCCGGCCCACCGGACGCGCCGGGTTCCCCACCAGGACGCGATCCATCCCACGAGGATCACCGCCGGCAGGATGAACACATAGTCGGGGACTACGCCCATGTGGAATCGCTCCGCGACATCGTGGTGCGACCGGTGAGCCGCTGGGAAACATGGTCGCCCATGCCAATCAAGTTCACCGTCGGATGCTTGACGGTTCCCGTGGGCGGCTTGATCGCTTCCGCACTCGGGGCGTCAGCTGCTGAAACGCCCGCCCCGCACGGCCCCGACGAACGCGGCCCAGCCGGCCGCCGAGAAGACCAGCGCCGGGCCCGTGGATCCTGCCTTGCTGTCGCGGACGGGTACGACGGCATGGACGGGGGCGATCTCCAGGCAGTCGTCGTTGGTACCTCCGCTGTAGCTGGACTTGTACCACCCGGTGAACGTGGACGAATCGGAGACGGTGCGTTCATTGCTCGCCATGTGCGTGATCCTCCGCTGCCGCTCTGACGGCGACAAGTGACTGCTGCTGCGACAACGCGTCGCTCAGGGCCAGAGCGTAGGCGGTCTGGCTGGCCCTCACCAGCGCCGGATCGTCCATCAAGTTGCCGGTGAGAAAGCCCTCTACGTAGGCCACGGGGGCGGAGTCTTCGAAGCCCATGAGCGTGAGGTAGCTCTGCAGGAGGGCATGTGCGCCCACACCGTACGGAAGCACATGAAGCCGCAGCCGTCCCGCCTCGGCCATGTCCGCGATCTTGCGTAGCTGTACGGCCATCACCTGGGAGCCGCCGACGCGGCGCCGTAGTACCGACTCGTCCAGCAGCGTCCAGATGACCGGCTGTTGGGGGGCGTCGAGGATTCGGCGGCGTTTTGTTCGGTTGACGAGGAACTCGTCAAGTTCCTCGGCCGTATACGTCGGCCGATACGCGCGGAAGAGGGCACTTGCGTAGTCCTCGGTCTGAAACACGCCGGGAACCAGGGACAGTGCGAACTGCTGGATGAGCGTGGCCTGTTGCTCCAGCTCCGCCACGGCCGCGAAGTAGTCGTTGTACTTCGAGTCCAGATCCTCAAGCCACCGCTCGAAGAACCCGTCCGTCTTGAGGGCCCGGTCGATCCGGCGCGCGTCGTCGGACTTCGGCAGCCGCCTCCCTGCCTCGAAGTGACTGATCAAGGTGGGCGAGCACACGACCAGCTCGCCCAGTCCCTCCTGGGTGAGGCCGGACGCGACGCGCCGCAGCCGCAACTCCTCCCCGTACTTCTCCCGTTGCGTCCGAGGCTTCCGGCACTCGCTCATGCGGCCAACTCCCGTTCCTGACAAAGGCTCTGTCAAGTCCCCGCCCCTGGAAGCGTAGCCACCCCCGACCCCACTCTGTGAGGGAATCAACACACAACGAAGTCACCGCAGGTGAGAAGGCAGGTTGGCATGACGTATCTCCTGGCCCGGCTGGTCGAGCCGCTGCTTCGCTTCTTCCTGCCCCCTCGTGGGCGACGGCGCAAGAAGCGACCGGTCGCACCGCTCACCTACATGTGCCCGTACTCGTGCCCGTACGTCGGCCGCCCGACGACGTACCGCAGGGGCGAAGTCCCCTTGCGCGGCGAGGACAGCCCGCTCGTCCGCCCCTATCTCGACCATGTGGAGACCTACACGTGAACGGGCGCCTGCTTCCCTGGACCGGTGCGGACGGCAAGCCGTGTTACCTCGTGGGCGATGGCGAGGGTCATGTCTCGCGGCTCGCGGACCAGATCGAGAGCCTGCACCTCGGTATGGCGGACGGCCTGCTGGACCATGCCGCCGCCCTCCTCGCGGAGCAGCGCCTGACAGGCGACGAACTCCGCTACCTAGCCCGACGGCTGAGTGAATCCCTGAGCGACGTCAAACGCATCGCCGAGAGCAGGGGCGCACGACTGCCCAGTCGTGACTGACTGGCCGGGTCAGGCTCCTGCGCCGGGTGTCCGGCGCAGCCGACACCACCACAGACGGAGTCAACCGCTTCGAAGGACTAAGCGGCCATCTTCGGCGCTGGGAAGAATCTTGGAATCCGGTACAACCCTTCCCCCACCTCGGCTGTCATACGGGGCGTCAGGGCTTTCGGAGGGGGATCCGGGGGGATCGCGGGGGTTCTGATGCGGAGGGGGTAAGCCGAGGGGGTTCGGTCGACGGACCGGGCCCCCTCGAATCACGTCTGGGTGGCGTCCTAGCGGCCGTTCACTTCCGGCATGCCCCGCACCGCCCGGCCCACCTCCGTGCGCAGTGCCACGAAGGCGGTGGAGCCGCGGGTGGTGATCTGGTCCCGTTCGCCGGGGAGGGCGACCGGGAGGTCCCGGACGACACGGGAGCCGGGGCCGGCGGAGAGGACGACGACGCGGTCTCCCACGTACACGCTCTCGTCGATGTCGTGGGTGACGAACACGATGGTCGTCTCGTCGGCCCGGTGGACCTCCAGCAGCAGGTCCTCCAGATCCTCACGGGTGCCCGCGTCCAGCGAGCCGAACGGCTCGTCCATGAGCAGCAGCGAGGGACGGGGGACCAGCGCGCGGGCGATCGCGACGCGCTGCTGCATACCGCCGGACAGTTCGCGCGGACGGCGCCGGGCGACCCCGTGCAGACCGACCCGTTCGAGGATGGTCTCGGCCTCGGCCCGGCGGGCGGCGCGGCCGAGGCCCCGGCGGCGCAGCGGCAGGGCCACGTTGTCGCGGACGGTGAGCCAGGGCAGCAGCGAGCGGCCGTACTCCTGGAAGACCACCGCGAGCCGCTCCGGCACGCCGGTCACCGGGGTCCCGTCGACCGTGACCGTGCCCTCCTGCGCGGGCAGCAGCCCGGCGATGGTGCGCAGCAGCGTGGACTTGCCGCAGCCGGAGGGTCCGACCACGCTGAGCAGCTGCCCGTCGGGCACGGTCAGGCTGATGCCGTCCAGGACGTGCTGGTCGCCGAAGTGCCGGCTGACGGAGTCGAGACGCAGCATCCCTCACCTCACCCGATCCGGGGTTCGTGGTTCGTAGAGGGTGCCCGCGCCGCCGGCCACCGTGACGTGCAGCAGGAAGGGGCCGGCGTCGTCGCCCGCGCCCAGGGCGTGGTCCAGGGCGGCCGGGAGTTCCCCGGGGTGCTCGGCGCGGGCCGCGGGGCAGCCGAAGGACTCCGCGAGGGCCGCGAAGTCGATGCCGGTGATGTCCGTGCCGGGGACGGGCGCGACGCCGATCCGGCGGCCCAGCGCGCCGACGGCCTCGTAACCGCCGTTGTCGAGGAGGACGTAGGTGACCGGGGCCGCGTGCCGGGCCGCGGTCCACAGGGCCTGCACCGAGTACAGCGCCGAACCGTCCCCGACCACGCAGACCACCCGGCGCCGGTCGGCGAGCGCCCGGCCCACCGCGAGGGGCAGTCCCCAGCCGAGCGCCCCGCTGCCCGTGGTCAGGAAACCGTCGCCCGCCTCGACGGGCACCCGCGCGTGCAGCGCGTCGCGATGGCTCGGCGCCTCCTCCACGAGGACCCGGTCGCGCGGCAGCCGGGCGTGCAGCAGGTAGAAGAACAGCTCCGGGGTGATGTGACCTCCGGAGCCCCCGGGCCCCCCGTACCCCCCGCCGACAGGGGCCGGGGGCGGTGCCGGGCGGGGCGGTGGCGGGTCGCGGTCGGGCAGGCCCAGCAGCCCGGTGAGGTGCGCCAGGGCGGGCCGCAGGGTGGTGACGACGCTGGTGCCGGTGGGCAGCCAGGCCGCCTGGCCCGGGTCGCAGTCCAGGTGGAACAGCTCGGTACCGGGCGCCAGCGGCGGACCGCCGTCCGCCACGTGGTAGGTGAACACCGGCGTGCCGAGGGCGAGCACCACGTCGTACGGCGCCAGGCACGCGGCCAGCGGGCGCGCGACCGGCGGCAGGAAACCCTGGAACAGCGGATGCGACTCCGGGAAGCCGGAGCGGCCGGAGAGCGGGCTGATCCACACGCCGGCCCGCAGCCGCTCGGCCAGCGCCCGGACCTCGTCCGTGGCGTCCTCGTCGGCCACCCCCGGTCCGACCACGAGCGCCGGGCGGGCACAGCTCTCCAGCCGGGCGGCCAGCGCGGCCAGGACGTCCGGGCCGGCCGTGAACGCCGAGTGCACCGTGCGGGGTGCGACGGGCTCCGCGGGCCGGTCCCAGTCGTCCTCGGGCACCGACACGAACACCGGGCCGCGCGGCGGTGCCGTCGCGAGCCGGTGCGCCTCGGCGAGCACCGCGGGGACGTCCTCGGCCCGCTCCGGCTGGCGCGCGGACTTCACGTACGGGCGCGGGAACAGGGCCGGTTCGTCGGCACCGAGGAACGGCCGCAGCTGGATCAGCGAGCGCGCCTGCTGACCGGCCACGATCACCAGCGGCACGCGGTCGCGGAACGCGTTGAAGACCGCGCCGAGCGCGTGCCCGACCCCGCCCGCGGAGTGCAGGCTGACGAACGCGGCCCGCCGGGTGCCGAGCGCGTATCCGGCCGCCATGCCGACGACGACGGACTCCTGAAGACCCAGCACGTACGTGAAGTCGTCCGGCCAGTCCCGGAACATCCGCAGCTCCGTGGAGCCCGGATTGCCGAAGACCGTGGTCATGGCGGTGTCACGCAGCAGCCGTACGACCGCCTCGCGCACAGTGGTCGTCGTCATACCGTCCTCCCTGCGGGGGATCCTGGGCCGACGAGCCGTTTCTCGACCGCCAGCAGTGCGGTGTTGAGGAGATACCCGAGCGTGCCGAGCAGCAGCAGCGCCGACCACACCGTGAGCAGGTCGGAGCGGGTCATGGCGTCGGTGAGCGTGAACCCGATGCCGTCGTCGCTGCCCGGCAGCAGCTCCGAGAACACCATCAGGATCAGGGACAGCGACAGGCTGAGCCGGAGCCCCGCGAGGATCCGGGGCAGCGCCGAGGGCAGGATCAGGAACCACAGCCGCTCGGGTGCCGTCAGCCGCAGCACGGCCGCCACCTGGAGCCGCAGCGGGTCAGTGGCACGGGCGCCCTCCGCCGAGTTGACCAGCACCGGCCACACGGCGCCGAACACGATCGACGCCACCTGCATGGGCGTACCGACGTCGAAGACGACGACGAACACCGGCACCAGCGCGGGCGGCGGCACGGCCCGCGCGAACTGGAGCACCGGGTTGCACAGCGCGTACGCCCGGCGCGAGCGGCCCACCGCGATCCCCAGGGCGACCCCGGCGACGGCGGCGAGCGCGAACCCGGCGGCCATCCGGCCCAGGCTCGGCAGGATGGCGCCGACGGCGTCCGAACTCAGGAACAGATGACAGGCGGGGCCGGAGAACCACAGGTCGCGGGCGTGCCGGACGATCCGCAGCGGCGGCGGGAAGTACACGCTGCGCCGCGCACGGGCGGCCACCTCCCAGCAGAGGACGGCACCGAGGAACACGGACCAGCGGAGCAGGAAGGGAAAAGGGGAGAAGGGGTGCGGGAGCGACTGGGGCCGCGGTTGCGCCTGCGGCTCCGTTTCCGGCTCCGCCCGCGTCATGGGCGGTCCCTCCCCGGCTGTGGCAGTGGCTGTGACTGCGGCCGCGGCCGCGGTGATGACGCCGTCCGCCGTGGGCTCCGTGCCGCCTCCGGTCGGGGTTCCCGCGCCCAGGCGAACAACCGGCGTTCGGCGCCGACCAGTACGCCGTTGATCAGCAGGCCGAGGACGCCCGCCCACACCACCCCGGCCAGCACGTCCCGGGTGCCGTCGGTCCCGGTCTGGGCCTGGGCGATGAAGATGCCGAGGCCCTGGCCGAAGCCGGAGAGGATCTCCGTCGCGACGGCGAGGATCAGGGCGACCGCGGCCGAGATGCGCACGCCGGCGGCGATGAACGGGGCGGTGGCCGGCAGGTCCGCCCGCAGCAGCACCGCGAGCCGGCCGAACCCGAACACGCGCAAGGTGTCCCTGGCCAGCGGGTCGGTCTCGCCGAGGCCGTAGACGGTGTTGAACAGCACCGGCCACAGCGAGGCGTACGCGATCAGGGTCACCTCCGTCCGGGCTCCCGACCCCAGCAGCAGCGACACCAGCGGGATCAGCGCGACGGACGGCAGCGGCCGCAGGAACTCCAGCACGGCCCGGGTGGCGGCCTCGACCACCGGCACCGTGCCCAGCAGCAGTCCCAGCGGCACGGCGAGCGCGCAGGCGAGCCCGAGGCCGAGCGCCCAGGCCCGCAGGGTGACCCCGATCCCGTCGAGGAAGGCCCGGTCGCCCGCCAGCCGGACGGCGCGTACGAGGACTTCGGAGGCGGGCGGCAGGTAGCTGCGCCGGACGATCCCGGCCCGGGACACCGCCTCGCAGATCCCGAAGGCCGCGGCCGCGCCGAGCAGCCCCAGCAGCAGCTCCTGACGCCGGGTCATTTCACCAGCAGGGGTGCCGGGTCGATGTCCTTCGTCAGCAGTCCCTGGGCCCGCATGAGCCGGACGAGCCGGCGCAGGACGGCCGGGTCGGCGGTCGGCGGATAGGCGGGCAGGTGGATCGACTTGGCCTGGTCCGCCGTCACCTTGGTGTACTTCGGCAGTTCGGCGCGCACCGCCGCCGGGTCCTTGGCGGCGAGCGCGGACGCGGCCTCGACGGCACGCCGGAAGCCCGCCGCCGCCTTCGGGTTCTTCTTCACGAAGCCGGCCGTCGTGACGTACCCGCTGGCGGGCAGGCCCTTCGCCGGTCCCGAGCCGCCGTCGAGCAGCACCCGGGCGCCCAGGTCGCCCTGGATGGCCGTGTCGAAGGGCTCGACCGCGTGCACGGCGTCCACCTGGTCCCGTTGCAGGGCCGGGCCCATCTGCGGGAACAAAATCTGCCGGTAGACGGGCCGGCCGGCGTGCCGGGCGTCGAGGATCGCGTTCAGGGTCAGGGACTGGATGTTGTTCAGGACGGCGACGGCGACCTTCTTGCCGGCGAGGTCCGCGGGCGACTTCAGGGCGGAGTCCCCGGGCACGAGGACATCCATCATGTGCGGCGCGATCCGTACGCCCTCGGCGAGGATCCGCAGGTCCAGGGTGCCCTTCTCGTACGCCTGGAGGTAGGTGACGTAGTTCGCGCTCGCGATGACGTCCACCTGTCCCTTGAGCAACGCGGGCAACGCCTGGATGCTCTGCTGCACGGGCTGGATGCGGACGTCGAGCCCCTCCTTGGCGAACAGCCCGCGGTCCCGGGCCAGGTAGAGGGCGGCGGAGTCGGTGAGCGGCAGCGCGGCCACGGTCAGCTCCTGCCGCCCGTCGCTGTCGTGCGAGCCGCCGCCGCTGTCACAGGCCGCCAGGGTCAGTGCCGCTGCGGCGAGGAGCGCGGCGAGGCGCGCCGTTCCCGAACGTGATCGACTTAACCGGTGTGACCGACGTAAAGGCATGTCGGCATCCCTACCCGAATTTGTCATGATCGCTACAACCCTGTCCCGGCTTTCGTGCTCCTCGGCCCCATCCGAACCGGCCGCGCCGGACCCGCACAAGCGGGGCGCGGCAGCGCGACGGGGGCGCGGGGGAGCGTCGACGCCCATGATGTGGCCGCCGACGATGTGCCGTACGGATGAATCCGGCCGTTCGGAGACCGGTGGCGGGCGTGCCGGCGGGAAGGGCTTGTTGCACGTCGGACACGTCACGGGCAGGGAGTTCCCGATGCCGAAGTTCCTCATCCAGGCCAGCTACACCCCCGAGGGGACCAAGGGCCTGCTCAGGGAGGGGGCGAGCGGTCGTCGTGCGGCCGTCGAGCGGGTGGTCGCCGGCCTCGGCGGGACCGTCGAGGCCATGTACTTCGCCTTCGGGGAGGACGACCTCGTGTGCGTCCTCGACCTCCCCGACTCCGTCTCCATGGCCGCCGCGAGCCTCAGCGTCAAGGCCAGCGGCGCGCTCCGCACCCGGGCCACGCCCCTCCTCACCCTCGACGAGGTCGACGAGGCCACCCGCCGCCAGGTCGACTTCCGCCCACCCGGCGCGTAGGCGGACGGCGAACACCGGGGCGCCGAACCGGCCCGCGCGGACCGGCGGTGGGCGTGCTGGTCGAGGTGCTGCTCGTGCCGCGGCGAGGCCGGGCGCGAGTGCGGCCGGGAGGCCGACGGCCTCGGCCGCGTACCGGTGCACCTGCGTAGGCGATTACGTAGTTCTACTGGCGACTCCGGAAGGCAGCGCTGGGAGACTCGCCCCCATCAGCTTCCCGGCGGAGCCGTGGGGTCACGCCGGGGGAGCTTGCCGCTTTCCCGCTGGGCAACCGTCGCCGGCGGTCCGACGGGTGGTGGCGAACGCTCGTCCGTCAGTAGCGCCCAGCCGCACAGGGGAGAGTCCTTCGTTGGTTTCCAAGATTCGTGTCCTGGTGGGAATGCTCGTGCTCCTGGCGTTGGCCATCGGTGCCATCGCCCTGCTCGCGGCCATGAAGGCCGCCGCGGCCTGGTTCACGGTCGTTCCTCTCGGCATCCTCTTCATCGGCGCGTCCGTCATCCGGTCGCTCGGATGGTTCGACAAGAAGGCCGGTAACTGACCGTCGAGGCCGGGCGCCGAGGCGCCGGCGGTCCCTAGGCCCTGTCTGACAATTGGCGTCTGCCGCGCGACGCCATGCACGCACTCTCGCCGCACCGGCCCCAGACCCGAGTACGCCCAGTACGGGGGCCTGGGGCCGGCACTCCCCCAGCCTCCGGCCGGGGGGGGGGGACCCCCAGAGCACGCACCTGACGCCGCGCGGCCGCCCTTCGGGCGACGACGCGAATTGTCAGACAGGTCCTAGAAGAACACCCCGCAGCGCAGCAGTACGTTCGCGTACGGGCGGGCCTCGCCTGTGCGGACGATCAGGTGCGCGTCCGCCGACAGTTCCTTCAGGTGTTCGTGCGGGACCAGGGACAGGCCGGGGAAGTGGCCGTCCAGGAGCGCGGCCGCGGCCGGATTGGCCTCGCGGACCTCCGTCGCCGCCGTCGCGCCCTCCACGACCAGCTCTTCCAGCAGCCCCTCCAGCACCTCGGCGAAGGACGGCACCCCGGCCCGGAAGGCGAGGTCCACGACCCGCGGACCGTGCGGGATCGGCATCCCGGCGTCGCAGACCAGCACCCCGTGCCCGTGCCCCAACTCGGCCAGCGCACCGGCGAGATGACGGTTGAGAATGCCCGCCTTCCTCACAGCGCCTCGACCTCCGCCGCCGTCGGGTACGACTCCTGCGCACCCCGCCGTGTCACCGCCGCCGCCCCGACCCGGGCCGCGTACGCCGCCGCCTCCGGCAGCGACGCGCCGGCGCCCAGCCGTACCGCGAGGGCCGCCGTGAACGCGTCCCCGGCGCCCGTGGTGTCCACCGCGGCCACCTTCACGGACGGCACCGCCGTCACGCCGTGGCCGTCGGCCACCAGCGCGCCGTCCGCGCCCAGCGTCACCACCACCGACCTCGGACCCTTCGCGAGCAGCAGCCGCGCCCAGTCGGCCGGCTCCCCGTCCGCGCCCGCCCCGCCGAGGATCACCTTCGCCTCGTGCTCGTTGACGATCAGCGGGTCGCAGGCCGCCAGCACCTCGGCGGGCAGCGGCAGCGGCGGCGACGGGTTCAGCACGAAACGGCTGCCGGGTGCCATGCCCCGGACCACCTCCACCACCGTCTCCAGTGGGATCTCCAGCTGAGCGGAGACCACCCGGGAGGCGCCCAGGAGGCCGGCCGCGGCCCGTACGTCCGCAGGCGTGAGACGCCCGTTGGCGCCGGGGGACACCACGATGCTGTTGTCGCCGGAGGGGTCCACGGTGATCAGCGCGACGCCCGTCGGCGCCCCGCCGACCAGTACGCCGGCCGTGTCCGCCCCGGCCGCCCGCTGCGAGTCGAGCAGCAGCCTGCCGTGCGCGTCGTCACCGACCCGGGCCAGCAGGGCGGTACGGGCGCCGAGCCGGGCGGCGGCGACCGCCTGGTTCGCGCCCTTGCCGCCGGGGTGCGTGGCGAGGTCCCCGCCGAGCACCGTCTCACCGGCGGCCGGCCGCCGGTCGACCTCGATGACCAGGTCGGCGTTGGCCGATCCCACGACCAGGAGGTCGTAGTCGTACATCACATGACTCCCTATGCGAATGAGCGACGAGGCGGCCGGGCCGCACACCGAAGTGAACGCCCCGGCCGTCCCGGCAGTGCCTCGGCAGTGCCTCGGCGGTGAATCGTCGGTGCCTCAGCCCGTGAAGCCCGCCACGTTGGCCTTCGTGATCACCTTCACCGGCACCTTGATCGTCGGGTCGATCCTCTTGTCCTGGATCGCCTTGAGCGCGCTGTCCACGGCGATCTTCCCGAGCTGCGAGGGCTGCTGCGCGACCGAGGCGTACAGCGTGCCGTTCTTGACCGCGGTCAGGCCGTCCGGGGTGCCGTCGAAGCCGACCACCGAGACGGACGTGCCGGCCTTGGAACCCAGCGCCTTGATCGCGCCGAGCGCCATCTCGTCGTTGGCGGCGACGACACCCTGGATGTCCGGGTGGGCCTGGAGCAGGTTCGACATCACGTCGAGGCCCTTGGTGCGGTCGAAGTCGGCCGGCTGCTGCGCCACCACCTGGATACCGGGGTAGGCCTTGAGCCCGTTGGCGAAGCCCTGCGCCCGCTCCCGGGCGGCGGAGGTGCCGGCCTGGCCCTGCAGGATCACGATCTTGCCGTGGCCGTTGAGCTTGTCCGCGATCGTCTGCGCGGCCAGCTCACCGCCCCTGACGTTGTCGGAGGCGACCAGCGTGTCGGTCTTGGCGCCGTTGACGCCCCGGTCGACGGCGACGACGGGGATGTCCGCCTTGTCGGCGGCCTTCACGGAGTTGCTCGCCGCGTCCGAGTCCACCGGGTTGACGATGATCGCGCCGAGCCCGGAACTGGTGAAGTTCTGCAACTGGTTGGCCTGCTGCGAGGCGTCGTTCTGGGCGTCCGTGACGGTCAGGTCCACGCCCAGCTTCTTCGCCTCGGCCTCGGCCCCGGACCGGATCTGCACGAAGAACGGGTTGTTCAGGGTGGACAGCGACAGCCCGACCTTCGGCGTGCTGGAGGCGGAGCCCGTGTGCAGCAGGGAGGTCGCGGCCGCCAGCGCCACGGTGATGACCACCGCGAGCGCGTACGTCCCGGCCTGCTTCCCCTTGCTCCCGCCGATCCGGGGCGCCGCCGGGGTGGCCCCGGCCTTGCGGCGCATGGTGTCGAGGAGCACCGCCAGCGCGATGACGACACCGATGACGACCTGCTGCCAGAACGCGGAGACGTTGAGCAGGTTGAGGCCGTTGCGCAGCACCGCGAGGATCAGCGCGCCGATCAGCGTCCCGGACGCCTTGCCCGTGCCGCCGGCCAGCGAGGCGCCGCCGATGACGACCGCGGCGATCGCGTCCAGCTCGTAGCCGTTGGCGGCCTGCGGCTGCGCGGACGACAGCCGGGCGGCCAGCACGATGCCCGCGACGGCCGCGAACAGCCCGGACAGCGCGTAGATGGCGAGCTTCTGGCGTGACACCCGCAGCCCGGACAGCCGGGCGGCCTCCTCGTTGCCGCCGATGGCGTACATGGAACGGCCGATGTAGGTCCGGCCCAGCACGAAGGCCGCGATCAGCCCCATCACGACCATGACGAGCACCGGCACCGGCAGCCAGCCGCCGAGCGTGTCACCGAGGTGCGAGACCGAGTCGGGGAACGCGATCGGGGAGCCCCCGGAGATCACCAGCGACAGACCGCGCGCCACCGACAGCATCGCGAGCGTCGCGATGAACGACGGCAGCCTGCCGTACGCGATGAGGAAGCCGTTCAGGAGCCCGGCCGCGACACCGGTGAGGACCGCGAGGACCACCGCGATGACGACCGGCACCCCGTTCTGGGTCGCGCTCCAGGCCAGCACGGTCGCCGACAGGGCCGCCACCGAGCCGACCGACAGGTCGATGCCGGCCGACACGATCACGAAGGTCACGCCGAAGGCGAGGATGGCCGTCACGGCGGCCTGGACGCCGACGTTCAGCAGGTTGTCGGTGGTCAGGAAGTCCCCGGACAGCGCCGACATGGCGATGACGAGGACGATCAGCGCGGTGAGCGCGCCGTTGTCGAGGAGCAGCCGGCGTACGCCACCGGCGCCCGTAGTGCTGCTCTTGAGCGTGTCAGTGGCCACGAGCGGCCTCCTTGTCGGTCATGGTGGGGTTGCTGACGGCGAGCGCCATCACGGCGTCCTGGGTGGCCTCTTCCGCGGTCAGTTCGCCCGCGAGCCGGCCCTGCGCCATCACCAGCACCCGGTCGCTCATACCGAGCACCTCGGGCAGATCGCTGGAGATCATCAGTACGGCGGCCCCGGCGGCCGTCAGCTCATTGATCAGTTGGTAGATCTCGACCTTGGCGCCGACGTCGATGCCGCGGGTGGGCTCGTCGAGGATCAGCACCTTGGTGTCGGCGAGCAGCCACTTGCCGATGACGACCTTCTGCTGGTTGCCGCCGGACAACGTGCGCACGTGCTGGCCGAGGCCCGCCATCCGGACGCCCAGCTGCCCGGCGATCCGCTCGGCGGCGGCATGCTGCGCCCTGAGATCGACGATCCCGGCCCGGGTGGCCTTCCGCAAGGTCACCAGGCCGAGGTTCTCCTCGACGGAGGCGTCCAGGACCAGGCCCTGCCCCTTGCGGTCCTCGGGGACGAGGCCGATCCCGGCGGACATGGCCGCGTTCACGTCGTGCCGCTTCAGCGTCGTACCGGAGACCCGGACGGCCCCCTTGTCGTAGGGGTCGGCACCGAACACGGCCCGCACCACCTCCGTACGTCCGGCGCCCACCAGGCCCGCGACGCCGACGACCTCGCCGGCGTGCACCTCGAAGCTCACGTCGTGGAAGACACCGTCCCGGGTCAGCCCCTCCACGGACAGCAGCGCGGCGCCCGTCTCGGCCCGCTCGCGCGGGTACTGCTGCTCGATGGAACGCCCGACCATCAGCCGGACCAGCTCGTCCTCGGGGGTGGCGGCGGGCACCTGGCCCACGCTCTTCCCGTCCCGGATCACCGTCACCCGGTCCCCCAGGGCGGCGATCTCCTCCAGGTGGTGCGTGATGAAGACGATCCCGACGCCGTCCGCGCGCAGTCGGCGCACGATCGTGAAGAGCTTCTCCACCTCGTCGGAGGTGAGCACCGCGGTCGGCTCGTCCATGATGAGCACCCGCGCGTCCAGGCTGAGCGCCTTGGCGATCTCGACCATCTGGAGACGGGCGATACCGAGTTCGCGCACCCGCGCCCGCGGCGACACGTCGACCCCGACCCGCCGCAGCAGGACCTCGGCGTCGGCCTCCATCCGCTTGCGGTCGATCACCCCGAAGCGGCGCGGCTGTCGGCCCAGGAAGATGTTCTCGGCGACCGTGAGGTCCGGTACGAGGTTGAACTCCTGGTAGATCGTCGCGATCCCGAGCCGCTCGGAGTCCTGCGCACCGTGGATGCGCACCTCCTCGCCGTCGGCCAGGATCCGCCCCGCGTCGGGCGTGTAGGCGCCGGAGAGCATCTTGATGAGGGTGCTCTTGCCCGCGCCGTTCTCACCGAGGAGTACGTGCACCTCGCCGCGGCGCAGGTCGAAGTCGACGCTGTCGAGCGCGACCACGCCGGGGAAGGTCTTCCTTATGCCCTCGATGCGCAGCAACTCGTCCTGGTTGCTCACGACTGGCTCCTGTTCTGAACGTTCTGGTCCGGGTTCTCGCCGCACGAACGGCGTACGACGAGCCGGGCGGGGAGGGTCACGGACTGCGGAGGCCGCCCCTCGATACGGTCGACCAGCGCCCGTACCGCGGCGCGCCCCAGCTCGCCGGTCGGCTGCGCGATGGCCGTGACGGGCGGGTCGGTGTGCACGAACCACGGGATGTCGTCGAACGCGGCCAGCGCCATGTCGTCGGGCACCCGCAGCCCGCGCGCCCGGACCGCGTCCAGCGCGCCCAGCGCCATCAGGTTGTCGGCGGCGAAGACGACCTGAGGCGGCTCGGGCAGGTCGAGGAAGCCCTCGGTGACCCGCCGGCCGCTCTCGGCCTGGAAGTCGCCCTGGCCTATGTAGGCCTCGGGGAGCGGGACACCGTACTCGGCGAGGGCCTCCCGGAAGGCCCGTACCCGCTCGCTGCCGGTGGTGGTGGCCGCCGGCCCCGCGATGATCGCCAGCCGTCGGTGCCCCAGCCCGTGCAGGTGCGCCACCAGGTCCCGGACGGCGGCCCGGCCGTCCGAGCGGACCACCGGCACGTCGACGCCCGGGATCCACCGGTCGACGAACACCATCGGCGTGCCGCCGCGGGCTGCCTCCAGCATGAGCGGCGAACCGCCGTCGGTGGGGGAGACCAGCAGCCCGTCGATCCGCCGGTCGAGCAGGGTCCGCACGTGGTGGTCCTGGAGCTCGGGCCGTTCGTCGGCGTTGCCGATGATGACGCTGTAGCCGAGGGCGCGGGCCGCCTCCTCCACGGAGCGGGCCAGCTCGGTGAAGTACGGGTTGAGCACGTCGCTGATGACCAGGCCGAGGGTGCGGGTCTGGTCGGTGCGCAGGGAACGGGCGACGGCGTTCGGGCGGTAGCCCAGCGCCGCGACGGCGGCCCGTACCCGGGTACGGGCGTCGTCGCTGACCGACGGATGGTCGTTCAGGACGCGCGACACCGTGGCGACGGAAACCCCGGCCGCGGCAGCGACGTCCTTGATGCTCGCCATCGCCGCTCCACCTCCTCGTGGAACTCGTGCACCGTGCTTGGAATCGATTACACGGTGGCGTGTACCGAGGATTGGAATCGATTACATGCGTGCGGGGCAAGGGGGTGGAGGTGGCCGAAACCGAATCGTGACTGAGCGCGTCGCGGGTCAGGCGGTGCGAGCCACCGGGGTCAGGGGGTGCGGGTCACCGAGGTGAGGGGTGCAGGCCGCCGGGGTCAGGGGGTGCGGGTCACCGAGGTGAGGGGTGCGGGCCGCCGGGTCAGGGGGTGCGGGCCGCCGGGGTCAGGGGAAGGCGGTCGTCACCAGCGCACCGCGGTGAAGTCCACCGGGCGGGGGCGCAGGGCGTGGGTACGGGCCGCCAGTCGCCGCAGGCGGGCCGCCATGTCGTCCGCGGGCAGGCGGCGGCGGTCGCCGTGGCCCGGGAGCAGCCATTCGAAGCGCAGCCGGTCCGCGGTCCGGGTCAGGGAGGCGGCCAGTTCGCGGATCGAGTACCAGGTGACGCTCTCGGCGACCTCGATGTCCGCCGTCGTACGCGACCAGTAGAAGCTGTCGCCGCTGAAGCAGTACCGGTCGTCGGCGAGGTAGAGCACGCTGCCGCGCGTGTGGCCGGGGAAGGGGAGGGCGAGCACGCCGTCCCCGATCTCCGTCGGTGCGGTGCCGCGCAGTACGCGGTCGGCGTCCGGGGCGGCGTCGAGGTCGCCCTCGTGGATCCAGAGGCGGGCGCCGAACCGGGCGGCGTACCGGCGGCCGTGTGCGGCGTGGTCGCGGTGGGTGAGCAGGACGTCGGTGACCGGGCCGGACGCCTCGTGGCGGGCGGCGAGGGCCGGGCTCCAGCGAGGCGTGTCCACCATCATCGACGTGCCGTCGGGGCGGCGCAGGAGATAGGAGTTGGCGCCGGCGGTGTGCGGGGAGTTGTGCCCGCACAGCGCCACCGTGGCGTCCAGGGCCAGCGGGAACGGGTCCCGCGCCGGGTCGAGGCGCCCGCCGGGGGGACGCACGGAGCGCGTGGGACAGGCGTGCGCGGCCGCGTGCAGCCGCGCGGCCTCCGCGGCGTCGCGCGGCTGGCGCAGTACGACCGAACGGCCGCCCGCCTCACCGATCAGCCCAGGGGCCAGCTGCCGTGCGACATCGCAGTTCGCGCAGCGCGAGTCCACCTGCCAGCCCTGCGGGACCTGCTCGTTTCCTGCCAAGACCCGTCCCCTTACGCTTCCGTACCGCCGGTCACCCCGTCAGAGGTATCTCCGGCAGCGCCGAAAGCAGAAGGGGGTCCGGGCCTGTTGCTTTCGGCGCGGGGCTGCTCTGCGCGTCAGGCCGTCGTCGGGCCGTCGTCAGGCCATCGGCTTCGGCGCGAGGATCGCGAAGACCGCGCCCTGCGGGTCGGCGACCACCGACATCCGTCCGGCCATCATGTCGAACGGCGGCGCGAGCACCGTGCCGTTCCGCTTGACCAGCGCGTCCACGGTGGAGTCCACGTCGTCCACCGCGAAGTACGTCAGCCAGTGCGGCGGGGTGCCGGGCCGGTCGTCGCCGAGCCGGGCGGCGCCGCCCACACCCCGGCCGCCCACGTTCAGGGACCAGTAGTCGCCCTCCGCGCCCTCCATCGGCTGGATCTCGATGCCGAAGGACTGTCCGTAGAAGCCGGTGGCGGCGGGCAGGTCGCTGGTGTTCAGCTCGTTCCAGATCAGCGTGCCCGGCTCGTTGGCCAGGCCCGCGCCGTGGAACTCGCCCGGCTGCCACACCCCGAACACCGCGCCCTGCGGGTCGGCGGCGATCAGCATCCGGCCGAGGGTGCCGACGTCCATCACCGGGGCCAGCAGGGTGCCGCCCGCCGAGACGATGGTGTCCTGGGTGGCCTCCGCGTCGGTGCTGGCCAGGTAGGTGGTCCACACGGTCGGCGGCTCGGGCTCGCCGTCGGGCGCCATCGCCGGGCCGATGCCGGCCACCGGCTTGCCGTGCAGCGTGCAGACCGCGTACCCGCCGAACTCGGCCGCGCCGACCTCGCCCTGCCAGCCGAACAGGTCCCGGTAGAAGTCCAGCGCCGCCTGCTGGTCCTTCGCCATCAGATCGACCCAGCACGGGGTGCCGGTCGCGTACGGAGTGGTGATCTCGGGCATGTCCAGCTCTCCCTGCGCGCGAAGAAGTCCTCCGCCGCCCACCCTTACCGCCCCGCACGGATCCCGCCACCCGAGCGACCGCGGTTTTACCGACGGCTCACCGACGGCCCGGCGCCGACGGCTCAGCGCCGACGGCTCAGCGCCGCCCCGGGGCCCCGGCCGTTGCGTCGCGGGTCAGTCCGTGTTGCCGATGGCCCTGCGGGCGGCGAGCCGGAAGTCGCCCACCGTCCGGTAGAGGGCGCGCTCGCGCGCGGTGGCGAGGGCGGTGTCCTCGTCCTTGCGGGATGTGTCTCCCCCATGGGCGTCGTCCACCATCCGCCGCATCACTGCGGACAGTTCGGCGGAGGCGCGGGTGATCCGGTCGGCGGCTTCCGCGAGGGCGGCCGGGCCTTCGAGGACGACGACCTCGGCGGCGCGGTGCACTTCGCGGGCCAGACCGACGAAGCGGCGCACCTTCTCGTCGACGCCGGGCAGGTCGGGTTCGTCGGGACGCAGCGCGTCGAGCACCGCGTCCATGGCGATGTCGCGGTCGTGCAGCGCACCGAGGTAGGCGGCGTACGCGTCCCTGCGGTGCTGCCGACGCCACTGCTCGTGCTGCGCCCGCGCCTGCGCCCTGCCGCTCAGGACGGCGGCGCCGAGGGTGGCGAGAGAACCGACGGCGGCACCCAGCAGAGCGGCGAGACCTGCGTCCATGGGGTCAGTGTGCCGTGGTCGAATGAGGGTTCAGGCAGGGGAGGTTGTCGATGAGCGGCGAGTGTCTTGCGTGCGATCTCATGACGGGCCGGGCTCCGCTGCCCGGCGGGACCGTGCTGCGCACGGAGTTCTGGGTCGTCGAGCACTGCGTCGGCCCCCTGGGCCTGGGCACCCTCGTGGTCAAGCCGGTCCGGCACCTGCTGCACCTGGCCGACCTGACACCGCAGGAGTCCACGGAACTGGGGCCGCTGCTGCGGAAGGTGAGCGCCGCGGTCACCGAGGTGATGAGCCCTGAGCAGGTGTACGTATGCCTGTGGTCGCACGCCGGCGGCGTCCCCGGCCACATCCACTTCGTCGTCCAGCCCGTCGGCGGCGAGGACATGGCGCGGTTCGACGCCTTCGGCCCCACGTTGCAGGTGGCCATGGGAGAGGCGGGCTGCTTCCCGCGGGCGGCCGAAGTGGAACGGCTCTGTCAGCAGCTGCGGCAGGCCCTGCACCCCGGTTGGTCCGGCACGTGACGGACGCGATCTCAGGGCGCGCACGTTCCGCGCGCCCTCGCGCACGGAGATGCGGGCGCGGGCCACCAGCCCCGCGCGCACCTGCGTCCGTGACTTCAAGGCCCCCGCCCGCATCTCCGCCCGTGACTCCGAAGCCCCCGCCTGACTCCGAAGCCCCCGCCCGAGCCACGCTCATCTTCCCCGGCCTCGTCCCCGTCTTCGTCGCTTTCCTCGGTGCGGTGAAGGGCCGGGCCTGCGTCTAGTTTTCGCCCAGCAGCGTGTTCAGCTCGCCGTAGTCGAGGGCCTCCGTCAGTGACGTGTAGGTGCCCGAGTCGAGGAGTTCCCGGGTGGCTCGGCGGATCACGGCGTGGGCGGCCTGGGCGATGGCCGAACCGACGCTGACGCGGGCGACGCCGAGTGCGGCGAGGTCGGCGACCGGGGGCGCTCCGGGGCCCGCCATGATGTTGAGCGGGCCGTCGACGCCCGCGACCAGCGCCTTCACGGTGTCCGGGGCGACGGCGCCGGGGACGAAGATCCCGTCGGCGCCCGCGGCGAGGAACGCGGCGGCTCGTTCGAGGGTCTCCGCCACCCCGCCGGTGCCGGAGAGGAACGTGTCGATGCGGGCGTTCACGAACAGCGGCACGCCCGCCGTGTCCGCGGCCGCGCGGGCCGCGGCGATGCGCTCGGCCTGTTCTGCGACCGGCCGCAGCGGGCCCTCGCCACCGTCGTACCGCGCGTCCTCGATGTTGACGCCGACCGCGCCCGCCGCGAGCACCGCGCGGACCGTGTCGCCGACGCCCGTGGCGTCCGGCGCGTAGCCGCTCTCGATGTCGGCGGTCACCGGCACCCGGACCGCCCCGGCGATGCGCGCGACGGCACCGAGGGCCCGGTCCCGGTCCAGCCGGTCGCCGTCCGCCGCGCCCAGGGCCCAGGCCAGCCCCGCGCTCGTGGTCGCCACCGCGGCGGCTCCCGCGTCCTCGACGAGACGGGCACTGGTGACGTCCCAGGCGTTCGGCAGGACCAGCGGACGTCCGGGGACGTGTCGGGCGCGGAAGGCGAGGGCCTGGTCACGGAGCAGGTGATTCAGCGTCATGCGGGTCACTCAACCACCCGCTGCCCGGCCCGGGCTGGCAGGAATCCGACACGTAGGTGACACCCCCGCCCGTCCCCGGTCGCCCCCTCCGGTGTCAGTCACCACCGGTACCGTCGGTCCATGGCTCAGCAGGCGGGGACCCCCACAGGCGAACGGCGGCTCGCCACCGTCGAAGGCGTGCTCGAACGCATCACGTACGCCAACGAGGACAACGGCTACACCGTGGCCCGTGTCGACACCGGCAGAGGCGCCGGCGACCTCCTCACGGTCGTCGGCGCGCTGCTCGGCGCCCAGGTGGGGGAGTCGCTGCGGATGGAGGGCCGCTGGGGCTCGCACCCGCAGTACGGCAAGCAGTTCACCGTCGAGAACTACACGACCGTGCTGCCGGCCACCGTCCAGGGCATCCGGCGTTATCTGGGTTCCGGACTGGTCAAGGGCATCGGGCCGGTGTTCGCCGACCGCATCACCCAGCACTTCGGCGTCGACACCCTCCGGATCATCGAGGAGGAGCCGAAGCGGCTGGTCGAGGTGCCCGGCCTCGGACCGAAGCGGACGAAGAAGATCGCCGACGCCTGGGAGGAACAGAAGGCGATCAAGGAGGTGATGCTCTTCCTCCAGACCGTCGAGGTGTCCACGTCGATCGCGGTGCGGATCTACAAGAAGTACGGGGACGCCTCGATCTCCGTCGTGAAGAACCAGCCCTACCGGCTCGCCGCCGACGTCTGGGGCATCGGGTTCCTCACCGCCGACAAGATCGCCCAGTCCGTCGGCATTCCCCATGACAGTCCGGAGCGGGTGAAGGCGGGGCTCCAGTACGCGCTGTCCCAGTCCGCCGACCAGGGGCACTGCTACCTCCCGGAGGAGCGGCTCATCGCGGACGCGGTCAAGCTGCTCCAGGTCGACACCGGGCTCGTCATCGACTGCCTCGCCGAACTGGCGGCGCAGCCGGAGGACGGCGAGGACCCGGGTGTCGTACGGGAGCGGGTCCCCGGCCCGGACGCCGAACCCGTCACCGCCGTCTACCTCGTCCCCTTCCACCGTGCCGAAGTCGCCCTGGCCTCCCAGCTGTTGCGGCTGCTGCGCACCGGCGAGGACCGGATGCCGGCGTTCCGGGACGTCGCCTGGGACAAGGCGCTGGGCTGGCTGAAGGACCGTACGGGGACCGAACTCGCCCCCGAGCAGGAGGCCGCCGTCCGGCTGGCGTTGACCGAGAAGGTGGCTGTCCTCACCGGCGGCCCCGGCTGCGGCAAGTCGTTCACCGTCCGGTCGATCGTGGAGCTGGCGCGGGCGAAGAAGGCCAAGGTGGTGCTGGCCGCCCCCACCGGCCGTGCCGCCAAGCGGCTCGCCGAACTGACCGGCGCCGACGCGTCGACCGTGCACCGGCTGCTCGAGTTGAAGCCCGGCGGGGACGCGGCCTACGACCGGGACCGCCCGCTCGACGCCGACCTGGTGGTGGTCGACGAGGCGTCCATGCTGGACCTGTTGCTCGCCAACAAGCTGGTGAAGGCCGTACCCCTCGGTGCTCATCTCCTCTTCGTCGGGGACGTCGACCAGCTGCCCAGCGTCGGAGCGGGGGAGGTGCTGCGGGACCTGCTCGCCGACGGCGGCCCGATCCCGGCCGTCCGGCTCACCCGGGTCTTCCGGCAGGCCCAGCAGTCGGGGGTGGTGACCAACGCGCACCGGATCAACGCCGGACAGCAGCCCGTCACCGAGGGCATGAAGGACTTCTTCCTCTTCGTGGAGGACGAGACGGAGGAGGCCGGGAAGCTCGCCGTCGACGTCGCCGCCCGCCGCGTGCCGGCCAGGTTCGGGCTCGATCCGCGGCGGGACGTGCAGGTGCTCGCGCCGATGCACCGCGGGCCCGCGGGGGCCGGTGTGCTCAACGGCCTCCTCCAGCAGGCCATCACACCGGCCCGCCCCGACCTCGCCGAGAAGCGGTTCGGCGGGCGGGTCTTCCGGGTCGGCGACAAGGTCACCCAGATCCGCAACAACTACGAGAAGGGCAGCAACGGCGTCTTCAACGGCACCGTGGGTGTGGTCACCTCGCTGGACCCGGTCGACCAGCGCCTGACGGTGCTGACCGACGAGGACGAGGAGGTGCCGTACGAATTCGACGAACTGGACGAACTGGCCCATGCCTACGCGGTGACCATCCACCGTTCACAGGGGAGTGAATATCCCGCGGTGGTGATTCCGGTCACCACGGGAGCGTGGATGATGCTCCAGCGGAACCTGCTCTACACGGCGGTCACCCGGGCCAAGCGGCTGGTCGTCCTGGTCGGTTCGCGCAAGGCGATCGGGCAGGCGGTGCGCACCGTGTCGGCAGGTCGGCGCTGTACGGCACTCGACTTCAGGCTTTCGACGCCACGCATCACAAAAAATGATCGATCAAATGAGTCGTGAAGGTCACAAGGCACTTCCAGATGGGAGGACAAGGGGGCAGGATGAGCAGGTTGGCGGCACTGAGTGCCGTCGATAGGCCCAATGGTCGACCCCGAGTGCACTCTCCTGAGCCAAATGGGGGATGGTAGAGACAGTCAGGGCACCTCGAAGATGAGGCACTACGTCGGTGAGGGAAGACGTGAGCGACAACTCTGTAGTACTGCGGTACGGCGACGGCGAGTACACCTACCCGGTGGTCGACAGCACCGTCGGCGACAAGGGCTTCGACATCGGGAAGCTCCGCGCCCAGACCGGTCTCGTGACCCTGGACAGCGGCTACGGCAACACCGCTGCCTATAAATCCGCCGTCACCTACCTCGACGGCGAGGCCGGCATCCTCCGGTACCGCGGCTACCCGATCGAGCAGCTGGCGGAGCGCTCCACCTTCCTCGAGGTGGCCTACCTGCTGATCAACGGTGAGCTGCCGACCGTGGACGAGCTCACCACGTTCAAGAACGAGATCACGCGGCACACCCTGCTGCACGAGGACGTCAAGAACTTCTACCGGGGCTTCCCGCGCGACGCGCACCCGATGGCGATGCTGTCGTCGGTCGTCTCGGCGCTGTCCACCTTCTACCAGGACAGCCACAACCCGTTCGACGCGAAGCAGCGTGACCTCTCCACCATCCGCCTGCTCGCCAAGCTTCCGACGATCGCCGCGTACGCGTACAAGAAGTCGGTCGGCCACCCCTTCGTCTACCCGCGCAACGACCTCTCCTACGTGGAGAACTTCCTGCGCATGACGTTCTCGGTGCCGGCCCAGGACTACGAGCTCGACCCGGTCGTCGTCTCGGCCCTGGACAAGCTGCTGATCCTGCACGCGGACCACGAGCAGAACTGTTCGACGTCGACGGTCCGGCTGGTCGGCTCGTCCCAGGCGAACATGTTCGCGTCGATCTCCGCCGGCATCTCCGCGCTCTGGGGCCCCCTGCACGGCGGCGCCAACCAGTCCGTCCTGGAGATGCTGGAGGGCATCCAGGCGACCGGCGGCGACGTCGACACCTTCATCCGCAAGGTGAAGAACAAGGAGGACGGCGTCCGCCTGATGGGCTTCGGCCACCGGGTCTACAAGAACTTCGACCCGCGCGCCAAGATCATCAAGGCCGCCGCGCACGACGTGCTCTCCGCCCTCGGCAAGTCCGACGAACTGCTGGACATCGCCCTGAAGCTGGAGGAGCACGCGCTCTCCGACGACTACTTCGTCTCGCGCAGCCTCTACCCGAACGTCGACTTCTACACCGGCCTGATCTACCGCGCGATGGGCTTCCCGACCGAGATGTTCACGGTCCTGTTCGCCCTCGGTCGGCTGCCCGGCTGGATCGCCCAGTGGCAGGAAATGATCAAGGAGCCGGGTTCCCGCATCGGCCGCCCGCGCCAGATCTACACGGGCGTCGTCGAGCGCGACTTCGTCCCGGTCGAGGAGCGCTGACACGTTCCGCTCGGGGGTGCCGTCCGGTACGGCGCCCCCGCTGTACGTGCATAGCAGAAGGCGCCCTGGAGCACCGGTCCCCCCACGGGCCGGCGACCAGGGCGCCTTCCCGTGTCCCGGTGCGGATTCCCCCCACGGGATCCGGCCGGGCGCTCGGTGCGGCAGCGCCTGAATCGCTGCGTTGAGCACAACGGGCACCGCCCGCCGTACTCCTTGTCGTGCTGCCAGTGATGCGGTGCGATCTGCCGGGACCCGCACGGCACGGGAGGGCCGCTCAAAGCTTCCCGTCGTACGTGCCCCGGCAACGCATCTCTGAGGAAGTCCCCCAAGACATCCCCAGATGCCAGGTCAGCGCCCCCCAAGACGCTTCTCTGACATCGCCAACTTAGACCTTCGAACCCCTTCGATGGTTACGTTCACATCACTGTGATCTGCGTCTCTTGCATATGTCCGATAGATGCGCAAGAGCCCCGATACAGCGATCGGAGCTCAAGCGTAAGGATGATGCACGAGCCTTGTGAAGAGCTTATGTGAGGTGCGCTTCGGACTCTAGGGGGACTTCTACATCCAAGGCGGCGAACCCTCGGTAACTTTCACCGGAAGGTGCGCAGGCGCAGGCTGTTGGTCACCACGAACACGGAGGAGAAGGCCATCGCGGCCCCCGCGATCATCGGGTTCAGCAGTCCGGCGGCGGCGAGCGGGAGCGCGGCCACGTTGTAGCCGAAGGCCCACACGAGGTTGCCCTTGATGGTGGCGAGGGTCCGCCGGGACAGCCGGATCGCGTCCGCGGCCACCCGCAGGTCCCCGCGGACCAGGGTCAGGTCGGCGGCCTCGATCGCCGCGTCCGTCCCGGTGCCCATCGCCAGCCCCAGGTCGGCGGTGGCGAGCGCCGCCGCGTCGTTGACCCCGTCGCCGACCATGGCGACCGTCCGCCCCTCGTCCCGCAGCCGTCGTACGACCGCCACCTTGTCCTCGGGCAGCACCTCGGCGAACACGTGCTCCTGGTCGATCCCGACCGCCCGTGCCACCGTCCCGGCCACCGCCCGGTTGTCCCCGGTCAGCAGCACCGGCGTCAGCCCGAGCGCGCGCAGCGCGCGCACCGCCTCGGGGCTGGACTCCTTGACCGCGTCGGCGACCGCGACGACACCGCGTGCCACCCCGTCCCAGCCGGCCAGGACGGCCGTACGCCCGTCCCGCTCGGCCCGGGAGCGGGCCCGGTCCAGCTCCTCGGGAACGGTCTCGAAGAGGCGGCCCACGGCCACCTCGCGGCCCGCCACCCGGCCGCGTACGCCCCGCCCGGGCACGTTCTCGAAGTGCTCGACGCCGGGCAGTTCCCCCAGCCGCTGCTCGGCTCCGGCGGCGATCGCCCTGGCGACCGGGTGCTCGGAGGCGTGTTCGAGGGCGCCCGCGAGCCGCAGCACCTCGTCCTCGTCGACGCCCTCGGCCGCGTACACCTCCTGGAGGGTCATCCGCCCGGTGGTCACCGTGCCGGTCTTGTCGAGCACGACGGTGTCGACCCGGCGCGTGGACTCCAGCACCTCGGGCCCCCTGATGAGGATGCCGAGCTGGGCGCCCCGGCCGGTGCCGACCATCAGCGCGGTCGGCGTGGCCAGCCCCAGCGCGCACGGGCAGGCGATGATCAGCACGGCGACCGCGGCCGTGAACGCGGCGGCCGTGTCGCCGGTGACGCCGAGCCAGCCGCCGAAGGTGGCGAGCGCGATCAGGATGACGACGGGCACGAACACCGCGGAGATCCGGTCGGCGAGCCGCTGCACCTCGGCCTTGCCGTTCTGGGCGTCCTCCACCAGCCGCGCCATCCGCGCCAGCTGGGTGTCCGCGCCGACCCGGGTGGCCGTCACCACCAGCCGCCCGCCCGCGTTGACGGTCGCGCCCGTGACGGTGTCGCCGGCGCTCACGTCCACCGGCACCGACTCGCCGGTCAGCATCGAGGCGTCGACCGCCGAGACCCCCTCGGCCACGGTCCCGTCGGTGGCGATCTTCTCCCCGGGCCGTACGACGAACCGGTCGCCGACCGCCAGGGACGCCACCGGGACCCGTACCTCACGGCCGTTCCTGAGCACCGCCACGTCCTTGGCGCCCAGCTCCATCAGGGCCCTCAGGGCCGCTCCCGCCCGCCGCTTGGAGCGCGCCTCCAGGTAGCGGCCGAGCAGGATCAGCGCGACGACCCCGGCGGCGACCTCCAGGTAGATCGTGGCGGAGCCGTCCGTCCGGGAGACCGTGAACCGGAACTCGTCGTGCATGCCGGCCATGCCCGCGTCGCCGAGGAACAGTGCCCACAGCGACCAGCCGAAGGCGGCCAGCGTGCCGAGCGAGACCAGCGTGTCCATGGTGGCCGCGCCGTGCCGGGCGTTCGTCCAGGCGGCCCGGTGGAACGGCAGGCCGCCCCAGACGACCACGGGCGCGGCCAGCGTCAGCGAAAGCCACTGCCAGTTGTCGAACTGCAGCGCCGGGACCATGGCGAGCAGCACGACCGGGGCGGCGAGCAGCGCGGAGACGAGCAGGCGCCGGCGGAGCGCGGCGAGTTCGGGGTCCCGGCCGTCCGTGGCGTCCGGCTCCGGTCCGGCCGGTCCCGGCCGGACCGGCTGTTCCGGCCTCGGAGGGGCCGGCTCCTCGGCCGTGTACCCGGTCTTCACGACGGTCGCGATCAGGTCCGCGACCTGAACCCCCTGGGGGTATGTGACCTTCGCCTTCTCGGTCGCGTAGTTCACGGTGGCGGTGACGCCGTCCATGCGGTTGAGCTTCTTCTCGACCCGGGCGGCGCAGGAGGCGCACGTCATGCCGCCGATGAGCAGCTCGACCTCGGACGCGTCGGCCGACGGCGGCGGGGCTATGGGTGTGTCCGCGGCGGACGCGGAGGTGGTGCTGGTGGTCATGTCCGGACTCCAGGCAACGGACCGGACCGTACGGATCCAGTATGAGCTGGTCGGCGCGGCCCGGCGGAGAGATGCGCTTCCGTCGTGCGTACTGCTGCTCGGGTCGCTCAGACGCGGCCGGCGAGCTCGAAGCCCGCCTCGTCGACGGCGGCGCGGACCGCCTCCTCGTCGAGCGGGGCCGCGGAGACGACCGTGACCTCGCCGCTGGCCGCGACGGCCGTCACCGAGCTGACGCCGGCGAGCCCGGAGATCTCGGCGGAGACGGAACCTTCACAGTGTCCGCAGCTCATGCCGGTCACCTTGTAGACGGCGGTCACGGAGCCCGAAGTGTCGGTCTGGGCGGTCATGTCGTTCTCCTCGTCGAGGCGGGTGGGGCCGATGGGGCCCAGGAGAGAACCCCACTCTGGTCACACTATACCCCTAGGGGGTATTTCTCCAAGAGGGGTACCGGCGTGCCAGCGAGCCCGCCCAGGCGATGCCGACCAGCGCGACGAGCACCAGCAGACCGACCGAGAACAGTGCGAAGAGGTGCTCCTGGGCGGCGGTCGGGTGCGGGATGTACCCCTGGGCGAACAGCTCCCTCCCCACTCCGGTACCCGCGAGCCGGGCCACCAGCCAGATCGCCACCCCGTGGGTGGAGTCCCACAGGGCGTGCAGCAGGGAGGCGCCGAGGAAAGCGCCGACGACCGGGGCGGTCAGCCGGAAGCGGCCGTTCGGGCGGCGGAACGCGAGCAGGGCACCGCCCGCGATCGCCGTCCACAGGCCGTGCCCGATGGGGGCCAGTGTCCCGCGCAGCAGCTCCGTCTCGATCAGCGCCCGCAGGCCGACGCCCTGAGTGGAGACGGCCGCGGTGAGGGCGTACCCGGAGCTCTCCAGGGCCGCGAAGCCGAAGCCGACGGCCGCCCCGAGCATTAGTCCGGCCCGCATGCCGCGGATCCCGGGCAGCCGGCGCAGCGCGAACACCAGCGCGCCGAGCTTCGCCGCCTCCTCGATCAGGCCGACCGACACGAACATCCCCCAGGACGGGCGGACGAGACTGGACTCCGTCACCGAGGCGCCCAGCACCCCGAGCGCGCCGCCGGCCAGGAAGCAGCCGAGGACCGCGCTGACCCCGAGGTCGCGGCCGTGCCGCTCGTACGCCCACAGCACGAACACCACCGGGACCAGGAAGCCGCCGAGCAGGATCAGCGTCGGCAGCGGCGCGGTGTCCCGGGTCGCGTACGTGACCACCGCGGTCAGCGCCCACAGGGCGAGCCCGCCGCCGAGGCAGCGCCTCCACAGGCCGGTGCGGATGCGCGGGTACGGCGGTGGCGGCTGCTGCGGGCCCGGGATGCGGGCCTGCGGCCGGCCGGGAGGCGGAGAGTGCGTCACGGCGGGTCCCCTTGTGCTCCTGCGCGGTGCTCCTGCGGACGCGGTGGCGCTCGCCGGATCGGGCTGTTTTACCCGCACTTTAGGCAGATGCGTGACATGTCGCAGTCCGGGGCCTTCGGGGGAGTGGCCGTGGTCAGTGGGCGGGTCGGTGGGCGGGTCGGTGGGCGGGTCAGTGGGCGGTGCGGTGGGCGGGGTCTCCGAGGCGGTCGCCCACGAGGGGTTCCAGGTAGCGGGTGAGCACGTCCTTGATCTCCTGGACGTAGGCCTGGCGTTCGGCGCCCTGGTGGCCGAGCACCAGCTCCAGCCCGGCCTTGTAGATGCTGAGGCAGACGTGCGCCGTGCGCGTGACGCGCGCCTGGTCCGTGTCGGGCGGCAGGAGCGAGACGAGCAGGTCCGCCACCCGGCCGACCAGGGTCGAGTGCAGGGCGTCGTGCGCCTCGGTGATGCCGCCGGGCATGTCCGGGCCGTGCATCAGGGTGAAGAACACCGGGCGCTCGGTGTTGAAGGCGACGAAACGGTCCACGGCGGCGCCGACCGCCTCCGCGAGCGGGGTGCCGGGGGCGACCGGCGCCAGCGCCTCGCCGTAGGTGTCCCGCAGTTCGTGGACGAGCCGGTCGCCCAGCTCGATCGCGATCGCCTCCTTGTTCGGGAAGAACTGGTAGAGCGTGCCGGGGGAGACGCCGGCCTCGCGGGCGATGGCGTTGGTGCTGGCGGCCGTGTAGCCCGTGGTGCAGAAGACCGAGGCGGCGGCTTCGAGCAGCTGCTGGATGCGCCGCTCGCCGCGCGCCTGCCGCCGGCGCGGCTGCTCCTTGCCCGTGGCGCCGGGCTCGGTGGTCCCGGCGCCGGGCTTCTGTGACTGGTCGGGCTTGTCGGGCACGAGTTGTCCCCAGCTCTCCGATCGCGATTGACAAACACGAGCGACCGCTCGCATTCTGGTGAAACGCGAGCGACTACTCGTGTTTGCCAGTCTAAGTGGCAATGACCGACCCATGCTGCCGTGCGCGCGGACCGGATGCGTACTCGGCGGGCAGTGGTCCCGGTGAAGGGGACACCGCAGGATGACCGAAGTCGACAAGCCCACGACGCCCGAGGGCGGGGTCCGGCCCGGGGGCTGGACGCGTTTCGTGACCGCCCGGCCGCGGCTCTCCCTGCTGCTCGCCCTGGTGATCACCGCACTGGCCGTGCTGGCCGGCAGCGGGGTCGCGGACCGGCTGGGCAGCGGCGGCTGGGAGGACCCGGCCGCGGAGTCCACGTACGCGACGAAGGCGCTGGAGCGGGAGTTCCCCGACTCCCAGCCGAACCTGCTGCTTCTGGTGGACACGCACGGCGCCCCGGTGGACAGCCCGGCGGTGGCGGCGGAGGCGAAGTCCCTGGCCGCCCGCCTGGCCGAGGAGAAGGGCGTCACGGGAGTCGGTTCGTACTGGGGGACGGGGTCACCCGCCCTGCGCGCGGGCAACGGCCACGAGGCGCTGATAGCGGCTCGCGTCACCGGAGACGAGAAGGCGGCCGCCGACACCCTGGACCGCATCGCCCCGCACTACCGGGGCACGCACGGACCGGTGACGGTCAGGGTCGGCGGCATGGTGGCGGTACGCCACGACATGCAGACGATCATCAAGGAGGACTTGGCCCGTGCCGAGCTGATCGCCCTGCCCATCACGCTCGTCCTGCTGGTGATGGTCTTCGGCAGCGCGATCGCGGCCCTGCTGCCCCTGGGCATCGGCATCGTGGCCATCCTCGGCACCAACGCGGTGCTGCGCGCCCTGACCTCCTTCACGGACGTCTCCGTCTTCGCGATGAACCTGACCACGGCCCTGGGCCTGGGCCTGGCCATCGACTACGCCCTCTTCATCGTCCGCCGCTTCCGCGAGGAACTGGCCACGGGCGCCGACCCGTTGACCGCGGTGGGCACCACCCTGCGCACGGCGGGCCGCACCGTGCTGTTCTCGGCCCTGACCGTCGCGGTCTCGCTGGCGGCGATGCTGGTCTTCCCCCAGTACTTCCTGCGCTCCTTCGCCTACGCGGGCATGGCGGTGGTGCTGCTCGCCGCGGCGGCCGCCCTGATCCTCCTGCCTGCGGCACTGGTCCTGCTGGGCCACCGGGTCAACTCCCTGGACCTGCGCCGGATGTTCCGCAGGGGCACGCGGCCGCCCCGGCCGTCCGGCGCGGAGGGCACGGCCTGGGCCCGCACCGCGACGCTCGTCATGCGCCGCGCCCCGCTCTTCGCGGTGGCCACCACGGCCCTGCTCATCGTCCTGGGACTGCCCTTCACCGGCGTGAAGTTCGGCACCGCCGACGATCGCCAGCTCCCGGCCACCGCCGAGTCCCACGTCGTCCAGCAGCACATCAGGCAGAACTTCCCGGGCAACCCCGGCGGCGACCTGGAGGTCCTGGCCGAGGGCCCGGCCACGCGGGCCCAGTACGCGGCCTACGAGCGGCGGGTGGCGGCCCTCCCGGAGGTGGCCCGGGTCACCGGCCCCCTGGTCAAGGGTGACTCCGCGTACTTCACGGTGCAGCCCAGAGGAGAGGCCGTCGGCGACGACGCACAGCGTCTGGTCGGCGACCTGCGCGCACTGCGCACCCCCTTCGACACGAAGGTGACCGGCACCGCGGCCGTACTGGTCGACTCCAAGCACGCGATAGCGCAACGCCTGCCGTGGGCGGCGGTGTTCATCGCGGTCGTCACCCTGTTCCTGGTCTTCCTCCTCACGGGCAGCGTCCTGATCCCGCTCCAGGCGGTCCTGCTGAACGCGCTCAGCCTGACGGCGATGTTCGGCGCGGTCGTCTGGGTCTTCCAGGACGGCCACCTCTCGGGCCTGCTGGGCTTCACCAGCCCCGGCTCCATAGAGACCACGCTCCCGGTCCTGATGTTCTGCGTGGCCTTCGGCCTCTCCATGGACTACGGCGTGTTCCTGCTCTCCCGCATCAAGGAGGAGTACGACAGAACAGGCGACCACGAGCGCTCGGTGCGCCTCGGACTCCAGCGCACGGGCGGCCTGATCACCGCGGCGGCGGTCATCCTGGCGGTGGTGATGGTGGCGATCGGCACCTCCAGGGTCACCAACACCAAGATGCTGGGCCTCGGCATCGCCCTGGCGGTCCTGATGGACGCGATGGTGGTCCGCAGCCTCCTGGTCCCGGCCATCATGCGACTGACGGGCAGGGCCACCTGGTGGGCCCCGGCCCCGCTGCGCCGCTTCCACGAACGCTTCGGCCTGAGCGAGGGTGAGCATGACGTGCCCCGTAAGGGGCGCGGAGAACTGCGCGACCAGCCACACTCGACCGTCGGGGTCTGACCCGGCCGCAACGCCTACCCTTCCCGGAGTCGCCCGAAGGGAATGCGCATGCGAGCCGTCGTCTTCGACCACCACGGCACCCCCGCGGAAGTACGGGACGTCCCCGACCCCCGCCCGGCCCCCCACGGCGTGGTCGTCCGCGTGGCGGCCACCGGCCTGTGCCGGTCCGACTGGCACGGCTGGACGGGCCACGACCCGGACATCACGCTCCCGCACGTACCCGGCCACGAACTGGCCGGCGTCGTCGAGGCGGTCGGCGCCGGGGTGACCCGCTGGCACCCCGGCGACCGGGTTACCGTCCCCTTCGTCTGCGCCTGCGGCAGCTGCCCGTCCTGCGCGGCCGGCGACCAGCAGGTCTGCGAACGCCAGACGCAGCCCGGCTTCACCCACTGGGGCTCCTTCGCCCAGTACGTCGCGCTGGACCACGCCGACGTCAACCTGGTGGCGATCCCGCAGGACATGTCGTACGCGACGGCGGCCTCCCTGGGCTGCCGCTTCGCCACCGCCTTCCGGGCGGTGGTGCAGCAGGGCAGGGTCGCGGCGGGGGAGTGGGTGTCGGTGTACGGCTGCGGCGGCGTCGGCCTGTCGGCGGTGATGATCGCGGCCGCCTGCGGAGCGCGGGTCGTGGCGGTCGACGTCTCACCCAGGGCGCTGGACCTGGCGGCGAGGTTCGGCGCGGCCCACCGCGTGGACGCGTCGGACACCGCCGACCCGGCGGCGGCGGTCCGCGACCTCACCTCCGGCGGCGCCCACCTCTCCCTGGACGCCCTCGGCTCCCCGGCCACCGCCGCCGCCTCCGTCAACTCCCTGCGCCGCCGCGGCCGTCACATCCAGGTGGGCCTCCTGCCGTCGCCGGACGGCACCACGCCGGTGCCCCTGGCCCGGGCGATCGCCCTGGAGCTCGAACTGCGGGGCAGCCACGGCATGCCGGCCCACGCCTATCCCGCCATGCTCGAACTGGTCCGCACCCGCACCCTCCACCCCGACCTCCTGGTCACCAGGACCATCACCCTGGACCAGACCCCACAGGCCCTGGCGGAGATGGACACGGCCGGCCCGGCGGGGGTGACGGTCATCGAGCCGTGGGCCTGACGGGCCCGACGTGCTCTCAGTCCCTGCGGCCCCGGTTGCCCGGGCGGGAGGCCACCCAGGCGCGGACCGTGTCGGCGTACCAGTAGGGCTTGCCGCCCTCGACATGGTCGGGCGGCGGGAGCAGTCCGTGTTTTCGGTACGAGCGGACGGTGTCGGGCTGCACGCGGATGTGCGCAGCGATCTCCTTGTACGACCAGAGCCTTCGGTCGGTCATGGGACGCACCTCCCTGCGCGCGCCGCGGGGGCGACCGGAGTCGGTCGTCGGGGGAGCCGGGCGCTGCGCTGGCGATCACAAAGCCTGTGCCCGGTGAACGACGGAGCGTGACGGTGAGCAAGCGGCTGTCGACCTGGTGTGACCGACAGCCCGCGTATGCGTGACATGTGTGACACAAAGGGGGTGGTTGTGACAGAGCTGGGGCAAAGGTGCGCGCCGGCTCGTCGGCGGGGTGGGTTGACACGGGGGCACCCGAGCCCCGTCCGCAGGGGTGACTCCCACACTGTCGTCCGAATGTCCGGACAAACCATTGACACGACCTCCCGACCGGGGCTACAAACCACGGGAGAGCCGTGACGAAGGGATGCCGATGGCGTACGACCTGATCACCATGGGGCGGATCGGGGTGGACCTCTATCCGCTCCAGACCGGTGTCCCGCTCGCCCAGGTGTCGTCCTTCGGCAAGTTCCTCGGCGGGTCGGCGACGAACGTGGCCGTGGCCGCCGCCCGTCTCGGCCGCGCCACCGCCGTCATCACCCGCACCGGCGAGGACGCCTTCGGCGCCTACCTGCACGAGGCGCTGCGCGGCTTCGGCGTGGACGACCGCTGGGTCACCTCGGTCCCCGGCCTGAACACCCCGGTCACCTTCTGCGAGATCTTCCCGCCGGACGACTTCCCGCTGTACTTCTACCGGCAGCCCAAGGCCCCGGACCTGGAGATCGACGCCCATGAGCTGGACCTGGACGCCGTCCGGGACGCCCGCATCTTCTGGATCACCGGCACCGGCCTGAGCGAGGAGCCCAGCCGCACGGCGACCCTCGCGGCCCTCGCCCACCGCGCCAAGGCCGGCACGACCGTCTTCGACCTCGACTGGCGCCCCATGTTCTGGACCGACCCGGACGCCGCCCGGCCGTTCTACACCGAGGCGCTCAAGCACACCACGGTCGCCGTCGGCAACCTCGACGAGGTGGAGGTGGCGACCGGCGTGCGCGAGCCGCGGGCCGCCGCCCAGGCCCTCCTCGACGCCGGTGTCGAGATCGCCGTCGTCAAACAGGGACC
Organism: Streptomyces arenae; assembly: GCF_022343545.1. NCBI lineage: Bacteria > Bacillati > Actinomycetota > Actinomycetes > Kitasatosporales > Streptomycetaceae > Streptomyces > Streptomyces arenae. The sequence goes on along the minus strand of NZ_JAKQYH010000043.1, from coordinate 90,189 downwards.
CAAGGGCGTCCTCGCCGTCAGCCGCGACGGCGACTCCGCCGAGGTCCCGCCACTGCCGGTCAACGTCCTCAACGGCCTCGGCGCCGGTGACGCCTTCGGCGGCGCCCTCTGCCACGGCCTCCTCGCGGGCTGGGACCTGGAGAAGATCATGCGGCACGCCAACGCGGCCGGCGCCATCGTCGCCTCCCGCCTGGAGTGCTCCTCCGCGATGCCGACCCCGGAAGAGATCGACGCCGCGCTCGCCGCCGGAGCGGTGCTGTGAGGGCCGGCCGCGTCGCGGGCGCACACCCCGTCGACGGCGACGGCACCGGCGCCGGTGCCCCCGCCCCGCAGGTGAAGGTGGACATCTCCGCCCTCGTGCACACCCGCACCCACCACCCCGAGGCCATCGCCGAGGCGGCCGCCCGGCGCTCCCGCCGCCCGCTCCTCAACGAGGACGGCAGGCTGATGATCGTCGCCGCCGACCACCCGGCCCGCGGCGCCCTCGGCGTCGGCGGCGACCGGCTCGCCATGGCCAACCGGGCCGGGCTGCTGGAACGCCTCTGCCTGGCGCTGTCCCGCCCCGGCGTCGACGGCGTCCTCGCCACCGCCGACATCCTGGACGACCTGCTCCTGCTCGGCGCCCTCGACGGCAAGGTCGTCATGGGCTCGATGAACCGCGGCGGACTCCAGGGCGCCGCCTTCGAACTCGACGACCGGTTCACCGGCCACCGCGCCGAGGACATCCAGCGCCTCGGGTTCGACGCCGGCAAGCTGCTGCTGCGCATCGACTACGACGACCCGGGGTCCCTGACCACCCTGGAGTCCACGGCCCGGGCCATCGACGACATGGCCGCGCGCCGGCTCCCGGTCTTCGTCGAGCCGTTCATCAGCCGCCGCACCCCCGAGGGCAAGGTCAGGAACGACCTGTCCCCGGAGGCGGTCACCAAGTCCATCGCCATCGCCTCGGGTCTCGGCGGGAGTTCGGCCTACACCTGGCTGAAGGTGCCGGTCACCGACGACCCCGACGACATGGCCGAGGTGATGGAGACGTCCACGCTCCCGGCCGTCCTCCTCGGCGGGGAAGTGGGCGACGACCAGGACGGCGCCTACGAGAAGTGGCGCAGCGCCCTGCGACTCCCCACCGTGCGCGGCCTGGTGGTCGGCCGTTCACTGCTGTACCCGGCGGACGGTGACGTGGCCGCCGCCGTCGACACCGCCGTAGGACTGCTGTGAGGACCTGATGACGACCAGCGAGCTGCACCTGAGCAAGGGTTCGACCGCGAACGCCCAGTACACGCTCGACATCGACCCCAAGCGGGCCGGTTGGGCGCACAGCAGCCTGCGGATCGTCGAACTGACCCCGCGTGGAACGCATTTGTTCACCACCGGGGACAGTGAGTGGATCGTGCTTCCGCTACAGGGCGGTTGTACGGTGCGAACAGAGGGAAACGAGTTCCAGATCCTGGGCCGGGAGAGCGTGTTCAGCGGAGTCTCGGACTTCGCGTACGTGCCCCGTGACGCCCAGGTCCAGATCGCCTCCGGCGCGGGAGGCCGCTTCGCCCTGGCAGGAGCGAAGTGCGAGCGACGACTCCCCGCCCGCTACGGCCCCGCGCCGGAGGTCCCCGTCGAAGACCGCGGCAGCGGCACCAGCGCCCGGCAGGTGCGCAACTTCGCCTCCGCGACCGCCTTCGACTGCGACAAGCTGATCGCCGTGGAGGTGATCACGCCCGGCGGCAACTGGTCCTCGTACCCGCCGCACAAGCACGACGAGCACCGGCCCGGCGAGGAGTCGGAGCTGGAGGAGATCTACTACTTCGAGATCGACGGACCGAACGGTATCGGGTATCAGCGCGTATTCCCCTCCCGTGAGGGCGGTACGGACGTCCTCGCCGAGGTCCGCTCCGGCGACGCCGTGCTCGTTCCCGACGGATGGCACGGCCCGTCGATCGCGCAGCCCGGGCACGACATGTACTACCTGAACGTCATGGCGGGGCCGGGTGCGACGCGGGAGTGGCGGATCTGCTTCCATCCGGACCATACGGAGGGTTACCGATGACGATTCGGTTGACCGTCGCGCAAGCGCTTGTCCGCTTCCTCGCCGTCCAGTTCACCGAACGGGACGGTGAGCGCCGCCGCCTGATCGGCGCCACCTGGGGCATCTTCGGCCACGGCAACGTGGCCGGCCTCGGCCAGGCACTGCTGGAGCACGCGGACGAGATGCCGTACCACCAGGGCCGTAACGAACAGGCCATGGTGCACGCGGCAGTGGGCTACGCGCGTCAGTCGAACCGGCTCGCCACGCACGCCGTCACCACCTCCGTCGGCCCCGGCGCCACCAACCTGGTCACCGGCGCCGCCCTCGCCACGATCAACCACCTCCCGGTCCTGCTGCTGCCCGGCGACGTCTTCGCCGCCCGCCCCGCCGACCCGGTCCTCCAGCAGCTCGAAGTCCCGTACGCCGCCGACGTGTCCGTGAACGACACCCTCCGCCCGGTGTCGAGGTTCTTCGACCGGATCACCCGCCCCGAGCAGCTGATCCCCTCCGCCCTCGCCGCGATGCGGGTCCTCACCGACCCCGTCGAGACCGGCGCCGTGACCCTAGCCCTCCCGCAGGACGTCCAGGCCGAGGCGTACGACTGGCCCGAGGAGTTCTTCGCCGAGCGGGTGTGGACCGTACGGCGGCCGGGCGCCGACCCCGTCGAACTCGCGGCGGCCGCCGAGGCGGTCAGGAACGCGCGCCGGCCCTTGGTCATCGCCGGCGGCGGGGTCCACCACAGCCGCGCCGAGGCCGTCCTCGCGGAGTTCGCCGAGGCCACCCGCATCCCCGTCGCCGCCACCCAGGCCGGCAAGGGTGCGCTGCGCTGGGACCACCCGCAGGACGTCGGCGGCGTCGGGCACACGGGCACCGCCACCGCCGACGAACTCGCCCGCACCGCCGACCTGGTGATCGGCGTCGGCACCCGCTACACCGACTTCACCACGGCCTCCGGCACCCTCTTCGAGAACCCGGACGTCCGCTTCCTCAACCTCAACATCGCCGCCCACGACGGCCACAAGCTGGCCGGACTGCCTGTGGTGGCCGACGCCCGCAGTGCCCTCACGGAGCTGCGGAAGGCCCTGGACGGCCACCGGGTGGCCGACTCGTACGTCACCGAGTACACCGAGGACAAGGAGCGCTGGGAGCAGCGCGTCGACGCCTGCTACGAGGCCGACGAGCCGCACGTCCGGCCCACCCAGTCCCAGATCCTCGGCGTCCTCGACGCCCTCGTCGACGAGAGCGACGTCGTCGTCAACGCGGCCGGCTCCCTCCCCGGCGACCTGCACCGGATGTGGCGGGCGCGGTCGCACGACCAGTACCACCTGGAGTACGGCTACTCGTGCATGGGCTACGAGATCCCGGCCGCCATCGGGGTGAAGCTGGCCGCGCCGGAGCGCAACGTGTGGGCGCTGGTCGGCGACGGCACGTATCTGATGATGCCGACCGAGCTCGTCACCGCCGTACAGGAGGGGATAGCCATCAAGGTGCTGCTGGTGCAGAACCACGGCTACGCCTCCATCGGCGGGCTGTCCGAGTCGGTGGGCGGCGAGCGGTACGGCACCGCCTACCGCTTCCCCTCCGAGTGCGGCACGCTCACCGGCGCCCCGCTGCCCGTGGACCTCGCCGCCAACGCGGCCAGCCTCGGGATGCGGGTGCTGCGCGCGAAGACCGTGGAGGACCTGCGCGCGGCGCTCGCCGAGGCGCGGGCCGCCGACGCTCCCACATGTGTCTACGTGGAGACGGAAACGGCAGACACTGTGTCGGGCCCGCCTCCGGCGCAGGCCTGGTGGGATGTACCTGTGGCCGCGACCGCGACCCGATCCGCCGCGGTCAAGGCACGTGAGCTCTACGAACGGCACGTCTCGACCCGACGCCGCCATCTGTGAAGGAGTAACCGGTCATGACGAAGATCGTCAACCACTGGATCGGCGGCAAGTCCGTCGAGGGCACGTCGGGCAACTTCGGGCCGGTCACCGACCCGGCCACCGGCGCGGTCACCACCAAGGTCGCGTTCGCCTCGGTCGACGAGGTCGACGCGGCGGTCGCCACCGCCAAGGACGCCTACCTGAGCTGGGGCCAGTCCTCGCTGGCCAAGCGCACCGAGATCCTCTTCCGGTTCCGCGCGCTGCTCGACGCCAACCGGGACGCCATCGCGGAGCTGATCACCGCCGAGCACGGCAAGGTGCACTCCGACGCGCTCGGCGAGGTCGCCCGCGGCCTGGAGATCGTCGACCTGGCCTGCGGTATCAACGTGCAGCTGAAGGGCGAGCTGTCGACGCAGGTCGCCAGCCGGGTGGACGTCTCCTCGATCCGCCAGCCGCTGGGTGTCGTCGCGGGCATCACGCCGTTCAACTTCCCGGCGATGGTCCCGATGTGGATGTTCCCGATCGCCATCGCGTGCGGCAACACGTTCGTGCTGAAGCCGTCCGAGAAGGACCCGTCGGCCTCGATCAAGCTCGCCGAGCTGCTGGCCGAGGCCGGTCTGCCGGACGGCGTCTTCAACGTCGTGCACGGTGACAAGGTGGCCGTCGACCGCCTCCTGGAGCACCCCGACGTCAAGGCGGTCTCCTTCGTCGGCTCCACCCCGATCGCCCGCTACATCCACACCACCGCCTCCGCCAACGGCAAGCGGGTGCAGGCGCTCGGCGGCGCCAAGAACCACATGCTGGTCCTCCCGGACGCCGACCTGGACGCGGCGGCCGACGCGGCCGTCTCCGCGGCCTACGGCTCGGCCGGTGAGCGCTGCATGGCGATCTCGGCGGTCGTGGCGGTCGGCGCGATCGGCGACGAGCTGGTGGCGAAGATCCGCGAGCGCGCCGAGAAGATCAAGATCGGCCCCGGCAACGACCCGACGTCCGAGATGGGCCCGCTCATCACGGCCGTGCACCGGGACAAGGTGGCCTCCTACGTGGCCGGCGCGGCCGCCGAGGGCTCGGAGGTCGTCCTGGACGGCACCGGCTACACGGTCGAGGGCTTCGAGGACGGGCACTGGATCGGCATCTCGCTGCTGGACCGGGTGCCGACGACCGCGAAGGCGTACACCGACGAGATCTTCGGCCCGGTCCTGTGCGTGCTGCGCGTGGACACCTACGAGGAGGGCGTGGCCCTCATCAACGGCTCGCCGTTCGGCAACGGCACCGCGATCTTCACCCGGGACGGCGGCGCGGCCCGCCGCTTCCAGCTGGAGATCGAGGCCGGCATGGTCGGCGTGAACGTGCCGATCCCGGTGCCGGTGGGCTACCACTCCTTCGGTGGCTGGAAGGACTCGCTCTTCGGCGACCACCACATCTACGGCAACGACGGCACGCACTTCTACACCCGCGGTAAGGTCGTCACCACTCGCTGGCCCGACCCGGCGGACGCCCCCGCGGGCGTCGACCTGGGCTTCCCGCGCAACCACTGAGTGTCACCGACCGACCTCGTCGGGGCCGTCCGGAATCCGGACGGCCCCGACTTTTTTTGGCGGTTCACCTTCGGTTCTCGTTCCGAGGGGATGAAACGGGTGACTTAAGTTCTTTGCGTTCACTGCCTTCGAAAGCAAGGTCATGTGGCGAACAGTCTTTGTGATTGCTCTATAGGGATGTTCGACCCTGCGAAAGTGATGTGAACTCGCTCGCTTTACGAGTGCGGAATCCGAAGGTAAACAGCCATTGACGCCACGGTTTTCGTCGGGGTTCCATGCAGCACAGCCCAACCGCCGGAGGCATCCGCACAAGCCGATCGGAACCGCCGCATGACCGACACGCTCCGCCCTGTCGAGAACGCCGTAGCAGAGGCGCCCGACAGTCCCAAGACGCTCAAGCGCTCCATCGGAGTGGTAGGCGGCACCCTACTGACCCTCTCCTGCGTCACCCCGGCCTCCACGCTCTTCGTGGTCGTCCCCGACCTGTTCGGATCCCTCGGCACCGCCACCGCCCTCACCATCGCCATCGGCTCCCTCCTCTGTATCGCCGTGGCCTTCTGTTACTCCGAGCTCGGCACCCTCATCCCGAGCGCGGGCGGCGAGTACGCGATGGTGTCCACGATGGCGGGACGCCTGGCCGGCTGGCTGGTCTTCGTGCTGTCCCTCCTCGTCGTGATGATCGTGCCCCCGGTGATCTCGATGGGCACGGCCGACTACCTGGCACCGATCGTCCACCTCGACCCGGCCATGACCGGCGCCGGCGTCATGCTCCTCGCGACCCTCGCCGGCCTCCTGGACCTGCGCGCCAACGCCTGGATCACCGGCATCTTCCTGGTCCTCGAGGTCATCGCGGCGGGCGTGGTGGCGGTGCTCGGCTTCTCCCACAGCCACCGTGGCGTCAGCAGCCTCACCTCCATGCAGGTGGCGGACACGGGCGGGCACGCCACCACCGTCACCGCGATGCTCGTCGTCTCCGGCCTCGCCATCGCCCTCTTCGTCACCCAGGGCTTCTCGACGGCGGTCTACCTCTCCGAGGAACTGGAGAACCCGCGCCGCAACGTCGCCCGTACCGTCCTGGCCACGCTCGCCATCTCCACGGTGGTCATCCTCGTCCCGGTCGCCGCGATCACCATGGGCGCGACCGACCTCAAGGCGCTCACCGGCGGCGACATCAGCTCCATGGTCACCGCCTGGTCCAACTCCGCGGTCGGCACGTTCGTCAGCCTCTGCGTGGCCCTCGCGATCATCAACGCGGGCATCGTCATGGTCATCCAGAACTCCCGGGTCCTGTTCGCCTCGGCCCGCGACAAGGCCTGGCCCGCCCCGGTCAACAGCGCCCTCTCCCGCCTCGGCCGCTTCGGCTCTCCCTGGGTGGCCACCCTCGCCGTCGGCGTCCCCGGCGCGCTCCTCTGCTTCGTCAACCTGGACACCCTGTACGGCGTGACGGGCGTGTCGGTGACCGGCATGTACCTGCTGGTCGCGATCGCCGCGCTGCTGTCGCGCCGGGGCCACCACAAGCACACCCCCGCCTGGCGGATGCCGCTCTGGCCCGCGATGCCGGTCCTCCTCATCGTGGTCCTGGCGTACATCCTCACCCAGCAGGAGACCACCTACCTCCTGTGGACCGGCGGCATCACCGCGGCGGCCACCCTCTACTGGGCCTTCTACCTCCGCCCCCGCAAGACCACCCACTGGGTCGTCTCAATCCCGGACGACGTGACACCCGAATAAGTGGCCGACTACACCGCCCCGCCAGGGGCGCGGGGAACTGCGCGAGCAACCCCCACCGGCCCGCAGGCGGGACAGGGTGGACGGCGGTGGGTCGGGGCGCGGTGGCGGGGGTGCGGCAGTGGGCCGGGAGCTGCCGGTGGGACCGGGGAAACCGGCGGCGCGGCGACCGACCCCAGGGGCGCGGGGAACTGCGCGAACAACCCCCACCGGCCCGCAGGTGCATCACCGCCCGGCTCGGCACCGCCGAAAGCCACCGTCGCGGCGGGGGCGCCGGCCGGGCGGGTTCGGGGCGGTGTACCGCGGCTGAAGTACGTGGTGCCTGACCGTACTCCTCGGGGATGGCAGGCTGTTCAGCCCATCGTCGGCATCCGTTGTCGGTCCCGCCCCGTACCGTTGAGGCATGGATCTTCGACTGCCCGCCTGGCGAGCCCTGCTCCGGCGGCCGCGACGGCTACTGCCCGCCGCGGCCGCCGTCGTGGTGCTGGTCGGCACCGGCACATGGACGGCCGTCGCCGCCACCGACGACACACCGGCGGTGCACCAGAGCGACAGGGTCATGGCGGTGGACGGGGTGCGTCTGGACACCTCGTTCTTCACCACCGCCGGCACCGGCCGGCGCCCCGCGGTCCTCCTCGCCCACGGCTTCGGCGGCAGCAAGAACGACATGCGCGCCGAGGCCGAGGACCTCGCCCGCGACGGCTACGCGGTCCTCACCTGGTCCGCCCGCGGCTTCGGCAGGTCCACCGGAAAGATCGGCCTCAACGACCCGAAGGGCGAGGTCGCCGACGTCTCCCGGCTCATCGACTGGCTCGCGGAGCAGCCCCAGGTACAGCTCGACAAACCCGGCGACCCGCGCGTCGGCATGGCCGGCGGCTCCTACGGCGGCGCGATCTCCCTCCTCGCCGCCGGACACGACGACCGCGTCGACGCCATCGCCCCGTCGATCACGTACTGGAACCTCGCGGACGCCCTGTTCCCGGACGGCGTCTTCAAGAAGCTCTGGGCCGGGATCTTCTTCAACACCGGCGGCGGCTGCGCGCGGTTCCAGCCCGAGCTGTGCGCGATGTACGACCGGGTCGCCGAGGCCGGCAAGCCGGACGCCGCCGCGGTCAGGCTCCTCGAAGAACGCTCCCCGTCGGCCGTCGCGAGCCGCATCAAGGTGCCGACCCTGTTCTTCCAGGGCCAGACCGACTCCCTGTTCACCCTCTCCCAGTCGGACGCGGCGGCGAAGGCCGTCAAGGCCAACGGCGCCCCCGTCGACGTCGACTGGATCGCCGGCGGCCATGACGGCGGCGACCTGGAGACCGGCCGCGTCGAGGCCCGCGTGACCTCCTGGTTCGACCGGTACCTGAAGGGCGACAAGGCCACCGACACCGGCCCGGCCTTCCGGATCACCCGCACCGGTGGCGTCGACTCCACCAACGGCACCGCCCAGCTGCGCGGCGCGACCGCCGACAGCTACCCCGGCCTGACGGGCGACCGGCGGAACATCGCCCTCAAGGGCGGCACCCAGCGCGTCCAGAACCCGGCCGGCGCCAGCCCGCCCGGCGTCTCCGCGCTGCCCGGCCTCGGCGGCGGCGGACTCGCCCAGCTCTCCTCCCTCGGCGTCGGCGTCTCCCTGGACTTCCCCGGCCAGTACGCCCGTTTCGACTCGGCACCGGTCACCGACAACACGCAGATCACCGGCACCCCCACGGCCACCGTCCACCTCACCTCGACCAGCGACGAGGCCGTCCTCTTCGGCAAGGTGTACGACGTCGGCCCCGACGGCACCCAGCAGGTGCTGCCCTCCCAGCTGGTCGCCCCGGTCCGGGTCACGGGCGCCAAGGCCGGCAAGGACGTCACCATCACCCTCCCGGCCATCGACCACGAGGTCCAGAAGGGCCACCGGCTGCGCCTGGTCCTCGCCTCCACCGACCTCGGCTACGCCTCCCCGACCGCCCCGGCCACCTACACCGTCTCCCTCAAGAGCCCCCTGAGCGTGCCGACGGCACCCCAGGTGGACACGGCCGCCGCACCGCTGCCCGCCTGGGTGTGGTGGCTGCCGCTGGCCGGCGCGCTGGCCGCCCTGGCCCTGCTGCTCACCGGCCGCCGCCGCACCGCCACCCAGCCCCCCGCCCCGGAACTCGCCGAAGTCCCGCTCCAGATAACGGACCTGAGCAAGCGCTACGCACGCTCCGCCGACCGGTACGCGGTACGGGAGCTGTCCTTCCGCGTCGAGCAGGGCCAGGTCCTCGGCCTCCTCGGCCCCAACGGCGCGGGCAAGACCACCACCCTGCGCATGCTGATGGGCCTGATCAGGCCGGACGGCGGCGAGATCCGGGTCTTCGGACACGCCATCCGCCCCGGCGCGCCCGTGCTCTCCCGGGTCGGCGCCTTCGTGGAGGGCGCGGGCTTCCTGCCGCACCTGTCCGGCCGGGAGAACCTGGAGCTGTACTGGCAGGCCACCGGCCGCCCGCCGGAGGACGCCCACCTGGAGGAGGCCCTGGAGATCGCGGGCCTCGGCGACGCGCTGGCCCGCGCGGTCCGCACGTACTCCCAGGGCATGCGCCAGCGCCTCGCCATCGCCCAGGCCATGCTCGGCCTGCCGGACCTGCTCATCCTCGACGAACCGACCAACGGCCTCGACCCGCCGCAGATCCGCGAGATGCGCGAGGTGATGATCCGCTACGCGGCCGCCGGCCGGACGGTGATCGTCTCCAGCCATCTCCTCGCCGAGGTCGAGCAGTCCTGCACCCACCTCGTGGTGATGGACCGCGGCCGGCTGATACAGGCCGGCCCGGTCGCCGAGATCGTCGGTTCCGGGGACACCCTCCTGGTCGGCACCGGCACCCCCGTGGAGGAACCGGTCGTGGAGAAGGTCGCCGCGCTGCCCGGCGTCGCCACGGTGACCCGCACCGACGACGGTCTGCTCGTCCGCATGGAGCCCGGCGGCAGCGCCCCGCAGCTGGTCGCCGAACTCGTACGGCTCGACGTCCAGGTGGCCTCGGTGGGCCCGCACCGCCGGCTCGAAGACGCGTTCCTGACCCTGATCGGAGGTTCCGCATGAGCACCGTCACCGAGAACGCCGCGGTCGCCTCCGGCTACCGGGCGGCCCGCACCCTGCCGCTGCGCGTCGAACTGGTCCGCCAGTTCAAGCGGCGCCGCACACTGGTCATGGGCGGCATCCTGGCCGTACTGCCGTTCGTGCTGCTCATAGCGTTCGCGATCGGCGGCCGGCCGGGCCGGGAGAACGGCCAGGTCACCCTCCTGGACACGGCCACCGCGTCGGGCGCCAACTTCGCCGCGGTCAACCTGTTCGTGTCGGCGGGCTTCCTGCTGGTCATCCCGGTCGCCCTGTTCTGCGGGGACACGGTCGCCTCCGAGGCCGGCTGGTCCTCCCTGCGCTACCTGCTCGCCGCGCCCGTGCCGAGGGCCCGGCTGCTCTGGTCGAAGCTGGTCGTCGCGCTCGGCCTCAGCCTCGCCGCGATGATCCTGCTGCCGTTGGTCGCCCTGGCCGTCGGCACCGCCGCCTACGGCTGGGGGCCGCTCCAGATCCCCACCGGCGGCGCGCTGGACACCACCACCGCCGGCCAGCGCCTCGCGGTCGTGGTCGCGTACCTCTTCCTGTCCCAACTGGTCACCGCGGGGCTGGCGTTCTGGCTGTCCACGAAGACCGACGCACCGCTCGGCGCGGTCGGCGGCGCGGTCGGCCTGACCATCGTCGGCAACGTCCTGGACGCCGTCACCGCTCTCGGCCACTGGCGCGACTTCCTGCCCGCGCACTGGCAGTTCGCCTGGGCGGACGCCGTACAACCGCATCCCGAGTGGTCCGGCATGATCCAGGGCACCGCGGTCTCCGTGACGTACGCCCTGGTCCTGTTCGCCCTGGCCTTCCGGGGGTTCGCCCGCAAGGACGTGGTGTCCTAGGGGGTGTCCCCCAGATCACCGGACGATCTCCCTCCGGACTCGAAAGCCCTGGTCCGTGGCTCATTCGAGATCCATCCGCAACGCATCGGAGCGCACGTTCCGGGCCCCTGCGCCGTCAGAGTCGACGACAAGTCAGGAAGTCGACTCCGACCGGCACTGGGGGCACTCATGATGGACCGACACCGGACCCGCCGAGGGACCCGCGGGTCACTGCTCGCCGTCGCCGCCGCGGGCGCGCTGCTGCTGACGGCGTGCGGCGCCGGCGAGGACCACGCCAACGGCCCGAACTACAGCAAGGGTCTCCCGGCCCCCTCCCAGGCGCGGGGCGACGGACCCACCTCGTCCGCCACCGCCCCGTCCTCCGGCCACCTCTCCACCTTCGCCCTCGACGTCGACACCGCCTCCTACGGCTACGCCCGCCGGACCCTCGCCGACGGCGGCCGTCCCGACCCCGCCACCGTCCGGCCCGAGGAGTTCGTCAACAGCTTCCGCCAGGACTACCGCACCCCCGAGCACAACGGGTTCACGGTCACCGTCGACGGCGCCCGCACCAGCCGGCCGGACTGGTCCCTGGTCCGCGTCGGCCTCACCACCCGCCCCGCCGACGGCACCGAACGCCCCCCGGCCGCGCTGACGTTCGTCATCGACGTCTCCGGCTCGATGGACGAGCCCGGCCGCCTCGACCTCGCCAAGAAGTCCCTGGACACGCTGACCGACCGGCTGCGCGACGACGACTCGGTGGCGATCGTCACCTTCAGCGAACACGCGGAGAGGGTCCTGCCGATGACCCGCCTCGGCGGCCACCGCACCGAGATCCACCGCGCCGTCGACCGGCTCCGGGCCCTCTACTCCACCAACCTCGGCGAGGGCGTCGAGACCGGCTACGCCACCGCCGTCGAGGGCCTGCGCAAGGACGCCACCAACCGCGTCGTGCTGATCTCCGACGCCCTCGCCAACGACGGCGAGACCGCCCCGGACGCCATCCTCAGGCGTATCGACGGCGACCGTCGCGAGTACGGCATCACCCTGTTCGGCGTGGGAGTCGGCAGCGACTACGGCGACAAGCTGATGGAGCGCCTGGCCGACAAGGGCGACGGCCACACGGCGTACGTCTCGGACACCGCCACCGCGACCGACGTCTTCTGCCGGCAACTGCCGCAGAACATCGACCTGGTGGCCCGGGACGCGAAGGCCCAGGTCACCTTCGACCCGCACACGGTCGCCGAGTTCCGCCTGATCGGCTACCAGGACCGCAGGGTCGCCGACGAGGACTTCCGCAACGACCGCGTCGACGGCGGCGAGATAGGCCCCGGCCACACGGTCACCGCGCTCTACGCCGTCCGCACCAACCCCGGCACGGACGGCCACCTGGCCACCGCCACGGTCCGCTGGCTGGACCCCGACACCCGCACCCCGCACGAGAACACGGGCTCGATGGAGACCGCCGCCCTGCACGACAGCGTCTGGTCGGCCTCCCCCCGCTTCCAGGTGACAGCGGTGGCGGCCTACTTCGCGGACGCACTGGCGGGCGGGGAGTACGGCATACCGGCGGCACCGAGCTTGACGGCACTTCAGGCACGGGCCAAGGCTCTGGCGAGGGTGACCGAGGACAAGGACGTCGCCGACCTTTCCACCGCGATCGGCGAGGCAGCGCGCCTTTAGGGGCGCTGGGGGAACTGCGCGACCAGCCCCGACCCGCCCGCACCTGAAAACCATCCCTCCGAGCCCATTGACCAATTCTTACTTGTGAGTAAGTTGACGCCCCATGGGCGTACGCAAGGACCTCAAACGGGCAAGACAACGCACCGACTTGGCGGACCGGGCCAAGGTCGAGGTCATCAAGGACGAGGCCGGGGTCGTACGGGAGGTACGCCGGGAACACCTGGCCCCGCCCCTCACCACCGGCTCCCTCGCGGACCTCCCCTACACCAACGCCACCGAGAACCCCGACGCCCCAGCCGTACGGCGCCCCGACGGCCCGGTCACCGCGCGGGACTTCGCCGCCCAGGTGACCGCCGTCGCGAAGGGCCTGATCGCCGCCGGGCTCGCCGCAGGCGACCGCGTGGCCGTCATGTCCCGCACCCGCTACGAGTGGACGGTCCTCGACTTCGCCGTCTGGGCGGCGGGCGGTGTGACCGTCCCCGTCTACCCCACCTCGGCCGCGGCCCAGGTGGACTGGATCGTCAGGGACTCCGGTGCCCGGCACGTCGTCACCGAGACCCCGCAGCACACGGCCACCGTCACCGCCGGCACCGCCGGCCACCCGCACCCTCCCCAAATCTGGGAACTGGACGCGGGTGCGGTCGCCGACCTCACCGCCCTCGGCCGGGACGTCCCGGCCGAGGAGGTCGCCAAGCGCCGCGCCGCCCTCACCCCCGGCACGGTCGCCACCGTCTGCTACACCTCCGGCACCACCGGCCGCCCCAAGGGCTGTGTCCTCACCCACGCCAACCTGCACGCCGAGGCCGCCAACACGGTCGAACTGCTGCACCCCGTCTTCCAGGCGGTCACCGGCCGGACCGCGTCCACCCTGCTGTTCCTCCCGCTCGCCCACATCCTGGGCCGCACCCTCCAGATCGCCTGCCTGATGGGCCGCATCGAGATGGGCCACTTCCCGAGCGTGAAGCCGGACGAACTGCGGCCCGCACTGAGGGAGTTCAGGCCGACGTTCCTGGTCGGGGTGCCGTATCTCTTCGAGAAGATCCACGACACGGGCCGGGCCACGGCCGAGAAGATCGGCCGCGCCGCCTCCTTCGACCGCGCCGAGCGGATCGGCGTGCGCTTCGCCGAGGCCTACCTGGACAAGTTCCTCGGCACGGGCGGCCGCGGCGGTCAGGACGGTCGCGGAGCCAAGGGCCCCGGACCCGGACTGTACGCCGCCTGGGCCCTCTACGACCTGCTGGTCTACCGCCGTATCCGCAAGGAGCTCGGCGGCCGGATGCGGTACGCCATCAGCGGCGGCTCCCCGCTCGACCGGGACCTCAACCTGTTCTTCCAGGCCGCCGGGATCGTCGTCTACGAGGGCTACGGCCTGACCGAGACCAGTGCCGCCGCCACCGTCGTGCCGCCGCTGGCACCCCGTCCCGGCACCGTCGGACAGCCCGTGCCCGGCACGGCCGTCCGGATCGCCGCCGACGGCGAGGTGCTGATCAAGGGGCCGGTGGTCTTCGGGGCGTACTGGAACAACCCGGCCGCCACCGCCGAAGTGCTGGCGGCGGACGGCTGGTTCGCGACCGGCGACCTCGGATCGCTCGACGCCGACGGCTATCTCACCATCACCGGCCGGAAGAAGGACATCCTGGTCACCTCCGGCGGCAAGAACGTCTCACCGGCCGTCCTGGAGGACCGGCTGCGCAGCCGGGCGCCCGTCGGGCAGTGCCTGGTGGTCGGCGACAACCGGCCCTTCGTCGCCGCGCTGATCACCCTCGATCCGGAGGCGGTCGCCCACTGGCTGTCCGTACGGAAGCTGCCGCCGGACACCCCGCTCGCCGAGCTGGTGCGCGACGACCGGATGCGGGCCGAGGTGCAGAAGGCCGTCGACCACGCCAACCAGGCCGTCTCCCGGGCCGAGTCGATCCGCTCCTTCGTGCTGGTCGAGGGCGAGTTCAGCGAGGACAACGGACTGCTCACGCCGTCCCTGAAGGTCAAACGGCACGCGGTGACCGCCCGCTACGCGGCCGAGATCGAGGCGCTGTACCGGAAGTCACCGGGGGAGTCACCGGGGAAGTGACCGGTACGACGAAGGCGGCGGCCCACCGGAGAACCGGTGACCCGCCGCCCGCGGAGCTTGTGGACCTACTTGTTGCCGGTGCCGTTCGCGGACAGCGCCGAGATGTCGTCCAGGATGTGCGACAGCGGCTCGTCGCCCTTGGCCTGGGTGGAGTTCTCCGTGCACTGCTGGTTCTGCGGCGCGGACAGGATCGGCACGTCCTGGGCGACGCCGACGGCGACCGCACCGACCAGACCCTGGAGGTTCGCCTTCGCCGGGAGACCGATGCACGGCTTGTTCAGCGAGCCCTGGACCAGCGAGAGCTGCGGGCTCATGTCGCCGAACGTGGCCGAGTTGCCGAACTCCGACTTGGCGTCGTTGCCGCTGAGGGAGGTGGTGCCGTTGTCGTTGCCGGTGGCCAGGGCCTGGGGGGCGGCCGTGGCGGCGAAACCGGCGACGGTGACGGCGACAGCCGCGGTTGCCCACAGCTTCTTCATGTTGGTTCCCTTTCGAAAGGCGGACTCCGGGGAGGAGCTGCGTGATCGTCAACGGCCGCGGGCCCGCCTGGGTTGCGTGGTTTGCCCCGATTGGCGGAGCGCAGTGCGATCATTCGACTGGCGCCCTCGCGCAGGGCCCGGAGGGCTTCCGGGCGCAGGGGCCCGGAGGGCTTCCGGACTTACTTGTTGCCGGTGCCGTTCGCGGACAGCGCCGAGATGTCGTCCAGGATGTGCGACAGCGGCTCGTCGCCCTTGGCCTGGGTGGAGTTCTCCACGCACTGCTGGTTCTGCGGCGCGGACAGGATCGGCACGTCCTGCAGGACGCCGACGGCACCCACGCCGGCCAGTCCCTGGAGGTTCAGCTTCGCCGGGAGGCCGATGCAGGGCTTGTTGAAGGAGCCCTGGATGAGCGCCATCTGGGGGCTCATGTTGCCGAACGTGGCGGAGTTGCCGAACGCCTGCTGGGCGTCGTTGCCGCTGAAGGAGGTGGTGCCGTGGTCGTTGCCGGTGGCCAGCGCCGGCGAGGCGGCGGCAGCGGAGACGCCGACGACGGAGGCGGCGACAGCGGCGGCGGCCAGAACCTTCTTGATCACTTGTCAGTTCCCTTCTGAGGACACCCCGTCCACCGGAGCGCACTGGTCAACTGCTCGTGTTCCGTTTGGTTGCTCCGCTTCACTCCAATGGCCCACGGGCCGGAAATCCCCCGATTCCGTGCCGGGCCCGGATTCCCGGGGAATTGCGGGAGGGGGGTCGGTCCGAACGGGTGACGTGCCGCGCCGTGCCGCAACCATTCGGGTTGCGAGCGGTTGATGCCGGGCAGGAACGTCCGTCTTGGCCTTGAGCCAGGAAAGGAAAAGCGAAATGCTGAAGAAGGCAATGGCCGCGGCGGCGGTCGCCGTGTCCGTCGTAGGTGTGTCGGCGGCGGCAGCCCCCCAGGCGCTTGCCACCGGGAACGACCACGGCACCACCTCCGCCAGTGGTAACAACGCCCGCGAGACGTTCGGCAACCAGGTGACCAAGGGCAAGATGAGCCCGCAGGCCACCCTGGTCCAGAGCTCGCTCAACAAGCTCTGTGTCGGCCTCCCGGTGAAGGCGAACGCCCAGGGGATCCTCGGCCTCATCGCCGCCGTCGGGGTGGCCCAGGACATCCCGGTCCTGTCCGCGCCGCAGAACCAGCAGTGCGCCGAGAACTCCACCCAGGCCAAGGGTGACGAGCCGGCGTCGCACATCCTGGACGACATCGCGGTCCTCGCGGCCAACGGCGTCGCCAACCAGTGACCCCGGTCCTGTGAAAGCCCGCCCGGGCGGTGCGCGTTCATGCGCCGCCCGGGCGGGCTTTCGTCGTGCCCGGACAATTCCCGCTGCCAGAAGAAGCGTTTCCGCTCTTTGTGTCAATTCTGTGAAGGCGTTCGAGTGAATTAACCGACGGCGCGCGTTCCATAGTTTCTTCGGCTGTCTATTCCTCGTTCTACAGCCCGCCGGTCATGGTGCGAGCCGTTCATGTGTGCTCGCTCGGTTTCGGCCGACATACGGGCATGACCGCAGAGAAGGGAAAGTTCATGAAGAAGACCGCTGCTGTGGTCGCCGGCGTGATCCTGGCGCTGGGCGGTGCCGTCCCGGCCTTCGCCGACGCGGGTGGGCAGGGTGCCGCCACCAACTCCCCGGGCGCCGTCTCCGGCAACGTGATCGAGCTCCCGGTCCACGTTCCGGTCAACGTCTGCGGCGACACCGTCGACGTCATCGCGCTGCTGGACCCGGCGCTCGCCAACGCCTGCGCCAACGACTGACGACGTCACCCACAGCGCACCAGCCCCCCGGCTGAGTCATGGCCGGCCTCGGACCGTCGATCCTTTGCATCCGCGTTCCGAGGCCGGCTTTCCCACTTCTTCAAGCAGGAAGACAACGAGATTGCGACAGACCCTCAGCAGGGGAATGCTCGCGGCCGCCGCCGCGACGAGCATTCTGTCCCTGTACGGCAGTCCCGCGCTCGCCGGCACGGACGCGACCGGGGCCGCAGCCGGCCAGCCGGGTGTCGTGTCCGGTAGCGATGCCCGTGACCCGGCGAGTGTTCCGGCCGACGCCTGCGGCAACTCCTGTGCGAACGGCTCGGGTTCGGACGAACACACCGCCGACCACGCCCCCGAGGCGGCAGCCCCTGAAGCTCCGGCTCCTGAAGCTCCGGCTCCCGAGGCGGCCGCCCATGCGGAAGCCGCTCCCGAGGCACCGGCACCCGAAGCACCGGCACCCGAAGCACCGGCACCCGAGGCGGCGGCTCCCGAGGTGGCCGCTCCCGCGGAGGCCGCTCACGAGGTGGCCGCCCCCGAAGCAGCCGCTCCCAAGGAGGCCGACCGGACCGAGGCCGCCCCCGCCGAAGCCGCCCACGAGGTGGCCGACCGGACCGAGGCCGCCCCCGCCGAAGCCGCCCACGAGGTGGCCGACCATGCCCAGGCCGTGCACCCGGAGGCCGCCCGCGCCGAGACCGGCCAGGACGACTCGGACCACGGCGACCGGGGCGACAGCGCCACGGGTCACGGAACCGAGGCGTCCGCCGGCAGCGCGTCCGGCACCACCCCGCCGTCCGGCGACCGCGAGACGCCCCTGGCCCACGGCGACAAGGCGCCCACCGGCTACGGGCAGGAGTCCCCGTCCGCATACGGCGAGGAGTCCCCGTCCGCGTACGGCGACCACAGCCCGCCTCCCTACGGCGACCACAGTCCGCCCGCCTACGGCGACCACACCCCGCCCGCTCACGGCCAGCAGTCCCCGCCCGCGTACGGCGACCACACCCCGTCCGGCTACGGCGAGGAGTCCCCGCCTCCGCACACCTCTCCGCCCCCGCACACCAAACCACCCCACACCAAACCGCCGCACACCAAACCCCCGACGTCCCCGCCGCCCACCACGCAGCCGCCGACGTCACCCCCTCCCTACACGCACCCGCCGAAGCCGCCGCACCACGGCCACCACCACGGCCACCACCATCACCGGCCCAGCCTGCCGCACACCGGCAGTGAGGCCATGATCGCGACCTCGGCCGTCAGTGCCGCGCTGATCGCGGGTGGGGCGATCCTGTTCCGCCGGGGCCGGGGCCGGGCCACGTCCCGTCGCCCGTAGCGGAGAACGGGTGCCGGACGCCCCAAACGTCCGGCACCCGTCCGTCAGCTTCCCACCGCGCCCGGCGCGGACTCCCGTCGCCCCGCCGGGACGCCCCGGCCCGCCGCCGCGACCGGTCCGGCCGTGAACAGCACGGGGTACGACGACCCGAAGCCCCGGTCCGCCTCGGGCGCCGCGCCGGCCCCGGTCACCGGCGTCGTACGGGGGTCGTACCTCATCGGCTGCTCCCCGTGCCGTCGTCGGACCTGTCGGTCAGACCGGACACCCCGGAGAACTCCCCGGCCGGGGCGGCGGCAACGGCGGGCTCCCCGGCCTGGCGGACCACTGCGCGACGCTGAGACGGCACCGGGGCCGCCACGGCGCGGCGCAGCCGGTCCAGGAGCCGGTCGAGCAGCCGGTCCGTCACATGCCGGCTCCACAGCGCCCACATCGCCAGCCCCGGCCCCCGGTCGTCCGGCGCGCTCCAGGCCAGTTCCCGGCCGCGCGGAGCCGGACGCAGCGCGCTGAGCGGCGCGTAGTTCTCCACCACGAACGCCCGCCCGGACAGCGGCACCCCCGCCGGCAGCGGACGGTGGGTCAGGTCCAGGTGCTGGGCGCGTACGACGTCCAGGCCGGTGCTGTCGGCGAAGAGCCGGAACTGGGCGCCCGGCCTGGGGTTGAAGTCGAGGAGGTGGTAGCGGCCGGTGCTGCCGCAGCGCCGGAAGTCCAGGTCGAAGATGCCCCGGAAGCCCAGCTCGCCGACCAGCCGCTCGGCCGACGCCTGGACCTGGCCGTTGGGCGTCCACCGGCCCACCGCGGTCAGTCCGGCGTCGCGCGGCCAGGACCGCTGCTTGCGGCCGGGCCCGCCCGCCCGCACCGCGCCGGTGCGGTCGGCGTAGCCGTGGAAGAACCAGTCACGGTCCGGACCCGGCGGCAGGAACTCCTGGAGCAGCAGCCTGCTGCCCGCCTCCTCCGTCCGCGCGAACAGCTCCCGGGCCTCCCGCGCCGAGCGCACCACCGCCGTGCTGCGCAGTCCGGACCCGGCCGGCACCAGCCAGGGGCGGCTCCACTTGGCGACCACCGGCAGCCCTAGCCGCCACGCGGCGGCCGCCGCCTGCTCGGCGCCGTCCGGGACCACCGTCTCGGGGTGCGGGATCCCGGCCGCGGCGCACACCTCGGCCAACTCCGCCTTGTCGGCGACGCGTTCGGGCAGCGCGCCGGGCTGCCGCGGCAGCAGGTAGGCGGGTGTGAGGTCCTCGCGGAACCGGCCGACCGCGATCGCGCTCGCGTCGTCCATCGGGATCAGCACCGCCGGGCGGGCGATCCGCTCCGCCACCCGGCGCAGCACCGCCACGATCTCGGCGGGGGACGCGTCCGGCGCCGGCGGCGGATGCAACTGCCGTACGAAACGCGACCTGCGGACCGGACTTCCGGTGGAGTCGGCGACCACATGGACCTCCACCCCGGCCCTGCCGAGCGAGCGCACAGCTCCCAGGGTGCCGTGGTGAAAGGGATTCCGGTCGATCCGCAGCAGAACCGCGGGCACTCGGATGTCTAGCAGCGACACGGACCATTTCCTTCAATTCGGTTCACCCGTGCGGACGCTCGGGGCACCCGAAAGCCGCAGCCGCACTGGCGGAATTCATATTGATATGACTGAGTGTCAGTACCGGTGGAGAAAGGAGCAGGAATGGCTCCACAGCACAGAAAGCGGCCAGGGTTCAGGTCGTCCCGTCTGGCCGTGGTCGCGGTGGCGGTCGTCGCCTCGGCGACCCTGACGGCCGGCCTCGGGTTCGCCGCGGGCACGGGCGTGGTGCGGGTCGTCCCCCCGACACCGGCCGCCACGCCCAGCCCGGCCGTCACGCCCACGTCGTCCGTCCCGCCGTCGGCGGCTCCTCTGCCGGTACCGGCGCGTCCCACGCCGTCCGCGGCCGAGCCCGCCCAGGCGGCACCGCCGGCCTTCGGGGCCTTCCTCGACTCCGGGCCGCTCGGGGTGGCCCGCATGGTGCAGCTGAGCGGCTGGCTGGGCGGCACCGAGCTCAAGGTCGCGCACACCTACCTGCCCGGCGACCGCTGGTCCGACATCGAGGGCGCCCCCGGTTTCCTGGACGTCTGGGCGCACTGGCGGCGGGAGAAGGCCGACCGGACGCTCGTCCTCAACGTGCCCATGCAGGAGCACAACGAGGACGGTCTCGGGGACGACGAGGTCCGCTCGCTGCTGCGGCAGGGCGCGGCCGGCGAGTTCGACCAGCACTTCCGGGCCCTCGCCGAACGGCTGGTGGAGCTGCGGGTGCCGGACACCGTCCTCGTGCTCGGCTGGGAGATGAACGGCATCACCTACTCCCATCGTTGCGGGCCCGACCCGGAGGCGTGGAAGAAGTACTGGAACAGGATCGTCACCACGATGCGCGCGGTGCCGGGCCAGAAGTTCCGGTTCGACTTCACGCCGAGCCGGGGCCGGGACGCCGTCCCGTGGACGGAGTGCTATCCCGGGGACGGCACGGTCGACGTCATCGGCATGGATTCCTACGACCAGCCGTCCGGGCTCTCCTTCGACGAACAGGTGCGGGAGCCCTACGGACTTCAGCAGCACGTGGATTTCGCGAAGGCCCACGGAAAACCCATTTCCTATCCGGAATGGGGCCTCTTCCGCAATGGTGACAACGCCGAGTACATGCGGCGGATGCTCGCCTGGATGGACGAGCACAAGCCGCTGTACAACACCGTGACCGACTACTGCCCGCACGGGGTCTGGCAGTGCTCGGCCAACCCGCGTTCGTCGCGGGTGTACCGCTCGGCGCTGTTCGGCAGAACCGACCCCACCACGCCGGCCCCGACCCCGACACCCACACCCACGCCGGGCACCGGCACCCCGAGGCCGACCCCGACCCCGGCCCTGAGCCCGACCCCGACCCCGAAGCCGGCGGTCACGCCGACGCCCGTACCCACGGCCACGCCCACCCCCGTGTCCGCGCCCGACTGCGCGCCGATGGACCTGGGTGACTGGGTCGAGTACTGGCTCGGCGGGGAGCTCTGCCTCGACGTCGACTGGTGGTCGTCCGACGACGACTAGTCCTGCCGGTGTTCCGTCTGTCCCTTGTGTTCCTTCCAACGACGCAGCACCTCCTTGACCCGCTGCCGGGCGGCGACGTCGCAGAGCGCCGCCGTCAGCAGCGGGGCGGTGCGCCGCCGGGCCAGCAGCAGCCGCTGGTTGACGACCGGCCGGGGGCGCCAGTGATGCTTGTACGGCTCGTCGCCGCGCAGCAGGCTCAGCGCGCCCCGCTCGCTGGTGCCGGTGTGCTGGGTACAGGCGTCCAGCAGCATCACGGCCACGTCGGCCTTGCGCTCCCGCAGTCCCGGGTGCGCCCCGTAGAGGTAACCGCCGGCCAGGCTCGGCGACAGCAGGGTGAGGTCGACGGCGACCACCTCGTCGTCGAGCCGGAACTCGGTGACCACCGCGTCCCCGGAACGCACCATCGGCCCCACCGAGCGCACCAGATGCTCCCGGAACCGGGACTGGAGGTGCTCGGTGGTCACCTTCCGTCCCTGCCACTGGAGGCGGTGCAGGTCGAGCAGCCGGCCGAGCGCCGCGTCGACGCCCTCCGGCGGTACGGCGTCCCGGCGCACCCCGAGCGAGCCCAGCTTGCGCAGCTTGGCGCGCACCCGCTGGGCCTTGCTCGACGGCAGCCGGGTGACCAGCTCGTCCATCGACACGGCGGGCAGCTCCAGACACAGCGAGTCGGGCACCTTCCGGCACGGCCCGCGCCAGCGGTCGTAGACCCGTTCCATCGCCCCGCCCGGCCGCACCTCACGGAAGTCGATCAGTGCCGTCCGGGCCGCCCGTGCCAGCTCCCCGGTGAGGGCGGCCGCGGCCCGGCCGTCGTCGGCGTCGGCGAGCAGCACATCGGCGTAGTCCGAGATCGCCCCGCCCAGCGGCACCAGCGCGGGCAGCGGCCGGCGCACCAGCATCAGCGGGGCCGCGCCGACGAGTTCACCGCCGTGCCGCACCAGGATCAGGCGCAGCCGGCCCGGGACGCCGTAGGAGCGCCACCAGGAGTGCAGCCAGGCGTGGCTCTGGAACGGGGTGGCCGTGCCGCACCGCTGGTAGAGGCGTCCCCAGGCGGGGGCCAGGGCGGCGAAGGCGCGCTCGTCGGTGACGAGTTCGGTGGTGTGCGCGGCGAGCGTCGGGTGGGCCGTCGTCGTCACAGCTGGCCGTGTACGTCGGCGGCGACGGCCGGACCGGGCACCGAGGCCTGCGGCGCGGTCTCCTCCGGGCGGCGCCGGGGCCGCATCAGCAGCACCAGACCGGCCAGCAGCCCGCCCGCGCTCGCACCCACCAGACCGGTCACCTTCGGGGACGCCGAGGTGGGCGACGTCGGCTTCGAGGCGCGGGAGAACTGGAGGAGTTCGACGTGGGTGTCGGCCTTGGTGTCGTTGGCGTGCTGGGTGAGCGAGCGGGCCACCGCGTTCGCCATGTCGGCGGCCTGCAGGGCGTGCGGCGAGGTCGCGGAGACGGCGACCATCGGCGCGTCCGGCGAGGTCTCCGTCTGCACGCTCTGCCGCAGGGTGTTCACCGGCACCCCGGCCCACAGCTGCGCGTCCCCGAGCACCGCGAGCTGGGTGGCGACCCGGCCGTAGGCCTGCGCGAAGCCCTGCGCGGTGGCGGTGTCCGACCGGTCGGTGGGGACGGCGATGACATAGCTGGTCGCCGTGTAGGTGGCCGGTTCGACCACGCCGTAGGCGCCGCCCAGCAGGCCGCCGGCGACGATCCCGGCCGCCAGCACCGACCAGGGCGGCAGCTTGCGGGCGAAGGGACGGGGGGCGCGGACGGGGTTCTCGGTCATGGCGTACTGACTCCCTGGGATGAGGTGGCGAGTGCGGCCGCGTAGACGTCCATGAGCTGGGCGGCGCTGCGGGTGATGCAGTAGTGACGGGCGGCCTCCGGCGCGGTGCGCGGACCGCGTCCGGCGGCGCGGACGGCGGCGAGCGCCTCGGCGTAGGCACCGGCCCCGCCCCGGACCCGGCGGGCGCCCGGGGCGGCGGCGGGCGGCAGGTCCTCGACGGCCGGGCAGGAGGTGTAGAGCACCGGCAGTCCGGCGGCCAGCGCCTCGACGACCGCGAGCCCGAAGGCCTCCTCGGCCGACGGCGACACCAGGACGTCCATCGCGGCGGCGAGCGCGGGCAGGTCGGGGTCCTCAGGACTGCCGGAGAGGTACGGGCGTTCGCCGGTGAACAGCACCCGGCCGGCGACCCCGGCGGCCTCGGCGACCCGGCGCAGGATGTGCTCCTCCGGGCCCCCGCCCACCAGCAGCAGCCGGCAGTCTCCGGGGAGCTGGGCCAGCGCCCGGATCGCGACCCCGAACCGCTTGCCGGGCGCGAGCCGTCCGACCCCGCCGATGACATAGGCGTCCTCGGGGATCCCGAGGCGGGCCCGGGTGCGCCGCCGGGCGGCCGGGTCGAAACGGAAGCGCTCCAGGTCGATGCCGTTCGGTACGACCTCGATCCGCGGCCCCGGCACCCCCCACCGGCGCAGCCGCTCGGCGACGGTGGGGGTGACGGCCACGGTGGACCGGCCGAGCCGCTCGCCCGCGAGGTACAGCGCCCGTACTCCGGGGGTCAGTTCACGCCCCTCCAGCTGCGAGTCGCCGAGCGAGTGCTCGGTGGCGACGACCGCCCGGACTCCCGCGAGACGGGCGGCGAGCCGCCCGTACAGACAGGCCCGGTACAGGTGGGTGTGGACGAGGTCGTAGCGGCCCCGGCGGATCAGCCGGACCAGCCGGGGCAGCGCGGCCAGGTCCCGGTTCCCGGCCATCCCGAGATGGACCACCCGCACCCCGTCGGCGGTCAGCCCGTGCGCGACCGGACCGGGGTTGGTGAGCGTGACCACATCACAGGGGACCGGCAGGTGGCGCAGCAGCAGCCGCAGCTGCTGCTCCGCGCCGCCGACCCCGAGCCCCGTGATGACGTGCAGCGCCTTCATTCACACCCCCTCCACCGGGCGGCGCCGCAGCCGGTGCAGCCGGTACTTCAGGAACAGGCGCAGGGCGTTGTCGTTCTGGCCGATGTGCAGGCGGGGCAGGGCGTGCACGCTGTTCAGGTCGCCGGGGTCGATGGCGCAGGCGTAGCCGTACCCGGCGTCCCGTACCGCGTCGACGGCACGCCGGTCGACGGCGCCGTAGGGGTAGCAGAAGCCGGTCACGGGGGCCTGGGTCAGGTCCTCCAGCAGCGCCCGGCTGCCGGCCACCTCGGCCCGGACCGTGTCCGCGTCGGCCCGCGTCAGGTCGACATGGGTCAGCCCGTGCGAACCGATCTCCACACCGCCCGCCGCGGCCCGCCGGATCCCGTCGGCGGTGAGCAGCGGTCTGCGCCGGCCGAGCGGATCCCAGGCGTTGTTGCCGCCGAGCCGGCCGGGCAGCACGAACAGGGTGGCGCCGCAGCCCCAGCGGTCGAGCAGCGGCAGGGCGTGGTCGAGGAAGTCGGCGTACCCGTCGTCGAAGGTCAGCCCGACCAGCCGGCGCCCCGCGCCGCGCGCCCGGGCGGCCAGCAGTTCCCCCACCGACACCCCGCGCAGTCCGCGCCTGCGCACCCAGCTCAGCTGTCTCTCCAGCCGTTCGGGGGTGACGGTGATCCGGTACGGGTCGTCGGAACGGTCGCCCACGGAGTGGTACATGGCGACCCAGGGGACCGGGCCGGTGCGGCCTGCGGCCCGCTCTGCGGACTCAGTGGAACACGGCATGCGCGAGCCTTCGGGTGACGTTGCCTACGGAACGGAGTGCGGGGGCGAAGCCCTGGGCGTCCAGGGCCCAGCCGAGCAGGACGAAGACGAGGGTCACGGTCGTGATCCCGGCGGCCAGGCCGGTCAGCGGGTCCGCCGGCCGCCCGGCGGCGAAGGTCCCGACCACCGTCGCGACGACGGCGGCCCGCACCGGCCGGCTGAGCTCCGCCAGCACCCGCCGAGTGCGGATCGGGACGCTGCGCGGGCCGGTGCCGGCCAGCAGGAGCAGGGCGGTGACGGTGATCCCGGTGGCGTTCCCCGCGGCGATGCCGGTGACGCCGTACCGGCCGACGCCCAGCACGCCGATCCAGGTGGTCACGACGATCCCGGCGATCATCGCGCCCACCGGGTACCAGGTGGCACGGCCGGCCGAGAAGTAGGAGCGGACCAGCGCGCCGACCATGGTCTGCCCGAGCAGCCCGAGCGCGTAGACCCGCATCACCGCGGCGGTCGCGGCGGTGTCCTCGGCCGTGAACGCCCCGCGCTGGAACAGCAGCCGGATGAGCTGCGGCGCGCAGGCCACGACCACGGCGGTGCCGAGCAGCACGACGCCCGCGGCCACCGCGAGGTCCCGCTCCACCCGGAGCCGGGCCCGCTCGGTGTCGCCCTCGGCCAGTGCCCGGGCCACCACCGGGAAGGTGACCGTGCACAGTATCAACGACATCGTCATCGGGATCTGCGCGACCTTCTGCGCGTAGTTGAGGTACGAGATGGACCCGGAGTCCAGGTGCGAGGCGAGGAACCGCTCGATCAGCACCTGCGACTGCCGGCACAGCGCGAACAGCAGCACGGTGGCCATCAGCACGACGTCAAGCGGCTGCGCCCCGGCGCCGGCCGCCCCGTCGGACGGCGTGCTACGGACCCGCAACTGACGTAACAGCGTCGGCAGTTGTACGGCGACCATCAGGACGCCGCCGGCCGCGACCCCGAACGCGGCCGACCGCACGCCCCAGTGGCCGCCGAGCGCGAACATCGCGGTGATGATGCCGGTGTTGTAGGCGACGTAGATCGCGGCCGGGGCGAGGAAGCGCCGGTGGGCGCGGAGCGCGGCGCTGCAGTACCCGGCCAGCCCGAAGGTCAGCACGCAGGTCGCCGTGAGCCGGGTGCAGCCCACGGCGAGCCCGGGGTCGCGCAGCCCGGGCGCGAGTACCCCGACGAGTTGCGGGGCGCCCCCGATCAGCAGGGCGCCGAAGCCCGCGAAGGCGAGGGAGAGCTTGGGCAGCGTCCCGGCGACCAGGGCCCGCACGGGGTCGCCGGGCGCCCCCTGGGCCCGGCGGGCCAGGGCCAGACTGAACGCGGGGATGAGCGCGAAGGCCAGCCCGTCCTCGATGAGCAGGGTGGCGGCGAACTCGGGCACGGTCCAGGCGACGAGAAACGCGTCCGTGTCCCGCCCGGCCCCGAAGAGCCGGGCGAGCGACTGGTCCCGCACGAGCCCGAGCACCGACCCGAGAATGGAGAGCACGGCGGTACCGAAGGCCGCCTTGGCCAGGAAACCACCCGTGGGCGGCGCCCCTTCGGCTCCGGTGCCGTCGGCGTGCCCAGGGGCGCGGGGCTGTGACACGTGCGGCTCCGCCGCGCGGGCGCGCTCAGCCCGCACCGGCCCGCAGCCGACCTCCAGCTCCTCCAGCTCCCCCGGCCCCTCCGACTCCCGCACCCCCGGAATCACGCCGCCCCCACCAACGCCCACCACGCCACCGCCCCGAAGACCACGGCCGTGAGCACCGTCGACGGCCCCCCGATGTCGGCGTACGCGAAGTCCACGAGCTGCCAGACCAGCAACCCGCAGCCGACCAGCGCACAGTCGAGCCCGCGGCCGTCGCGGCGGACCCGCCACCAGCCCCGCAGCCCGCACACCAGGAGCGCCAGCCAGCTGCCGGCCAGCGCCAGCAGCCCGAGCAGCCCCTGCTCGCTCAGCACCAGCAGGTACATGTTGTGCGGCGACAGCAACGGCTGTTTCCGGTACGCGGCCCCCGCCCCCTCCGTGTCGCTCCCGGAGGACAGCGCCAGCGAGGCGTGCCCGTCCCGGTACGCCGGAAAGTTCTTCAACCCGACGCCGGTGACGGGGTGTTCACGCCACATCCCGGTCGCCGCCGCCCACAGCGTGTACCGGTCGGTCACCGACTGGTCGGGCGCGTCCGTGACCTGCCCGATGCTGTTGATCCGCTCCTGGAGCATCGCCGTGCCGACCCCGAGGCCGCCCACCAGCACCACGCCCGCGGCGACCGCGGCCGCCACCACCTTCAGCGCCCGGCGCAGCCCGGCCAGCGCCAGCTGCACCCCGCAGGTGAGCACGGTCGCGATCCAGGCCCCGCGGCTGAAGGACAGGGCCAGCGGCAGCAGCAGCCCGAGCGCGCAGGCGCCCGCCACCACCCGGTGCCGTACCGGCGTCGTCCGCCCCAGGGCCAGGCCCAGCGCGCACACCAGGCCGAAGGCGACCACCGTGGCCATGCCCATCACGTCCTGAGCTCCGAACGTGCCGACCGCGCGGATCTCCTCGCCCTGGTACGACGCCCCGGTCCCGGTGACGTACTGGTGCACCCCGACCGCGCCCTGCCAGCCCGCGAGTCCCACGAACGACCAGGCCAGCAGCCGGAAGTCGGCCCGGTTCCGGACCAGCAGCAGCACGGCGGCCGGCACCAGGACGAACACCTGGAGATAGCGGCCGAGTCCGGTCAGTCCCGCGCCCGGCGAGGCCGCGCCCATCGCGGCCACGGCCAGCCCCACGACCGGCATGCCCAGGACGACCACGGCGGTGGCGGACAGCGGGCGGCGCCGCTCCCGGACCACCCGCAGCGCGGCGTACAGCACGACCAGGGCGGACACCGCGTCGGCCGGTCCGGCGCCGCCCTCCGCGCCGCCCGGGGCGAGCGGCAGCGCGAGGACCGCGAGGACGGCGACCGCGGCCAGTACCGGCGGCAGCCGGAGCGGCCTGGCGGGCGACAGTGCGAGGCTCATCGTCAGCTCCCCGTCGAGCGCACGAGCGAGGCCGCGGTACGCAGCAGGATGCAGACGTCCTGCCACAGCGACCAGTCGTCGATGTAGGCGTTGTCGAAGCGGGCGCGGTCCTCGATGGAGGTGTCACCGCGCAGCCCGTGGATCTGGGCGAGCCCGGTGATCCCCGTCTGCATCCGGTGGCGGGCCGCGTAGCCCGGATAGGTCTGGCTGAACTGGCCGACGAAATAGGGCCGTTCGGGACGCGGGCCGACCAGGCTCATGTCGCCCCACAGCACGTTCCACAGCTGGAGCAGCTCGTCGAGCGAGGTCTGGCGCAGGAAGCGGCAGAAGCGGCTCATCCGGACCTCGCCCGCGACGCTCCAGCGGGTCGCGGCCTCGTGCTCGTCGACCGGGCGGTGGGTGCGCAGCTTCAGCAGGGTGAAGGGCCGGCCGCCCTTGCCGATGCGCTCCTGCCGGAAGACGACGCCCGGTCCGTCGGTGAGGCGCAGCACCGCCGCGCACACCAGGAGCAGCGGGCTGACCAGGACGAGCGCGGTCCCGGACACCGCGATGTCCAGGATCCGCTTGCCGACGCTGCCGCGCCGTCGCGCGCCCATCTCCAGACGGCGGCAGGAGAACCCGGCGAGCTGGTCGCGCATCTCGTACGCCGGCGAGTCGGCGTCGACCTCCCAGACCACGCAGCCCGACTCGGCCAGCGCCCGCAGCAGCGGGCCCTGTTCGGTGCGGACGGCGGGGTCGACGGTGAGGACGGCCCGGACCCCGTTCTGGATGAGGGCCCGCTCGACCTGCTGCCCGGTGGTGAGCACGGGCAGGCCGCCGGCGCCCTCCGGGTGTTCGGCGACGACCCCGACCGGACGCACCCCGCAGTCCGGGTGGCGCAGTACCGCGGCGGCGACCCGCTGGGCGGTCGCGGCCGGGCCGATGACCAGTGCCGCGGCCGGCCGGCGCAGCAGGGCGACCCGACGGCGCCAGTGCACCAGGCCGCGGCCCGCGCCGGCCGCCGCCGCGTGCAGGGCGAAGCCCAGCAGCAGGACCCGCGCGGACAGCGCACGGCCCGGGTCCCAGGCGGCGAGGACGGCGGCCAGGCCCAGCCACACGACCGCGATCCGGCCGCAGACGGCGGGGAGTTCGTCCAGGACGCCTGCCGTCCGCCGGGGCGTGGGCGGGCGCAGCAGTATCGCCCCGGTCACCAGCAGCCCGACCAGCACGGGCCGGCGTACGGCCGCGTCCAGGGCGGCCGCGCCGAGCAGCGCGGCACACAGGTCGGCGGCCAGCAGCGGCACCGGGGAGGCGGGCCGCGCGGGCGGGCGCCGCAGCGGGAACCGGAAGCCGCCGGCGGTACGGGCCGGCAGTACCGAGACGGGTGCGAGTCCGTGGTCCCGTGGCTGCGGGCCGGGGGTGGGGACGGTGCTTTCCGCGGTCACGAGTGGATGGACTCCCTGCGCTCGGAGGACACGAGCGGCCGCCCGCCGAGGAGTTCGCGGTACAGCTCCGCGACCGCCTCCGCCGTGCGCCGCACGTCGTGTGTGGACTGGACGTGCCGGCGCCCCCGGTCGCCGAGCGACGCGCGCAGCTCCGGGTCGAGCAGCAGCCCGGTCACCGCCCCGGCGAGCGGGCCCGGCTGTCCCGGCGGGACCAGGCAGGGTGCGCGGTGCCCGGGCGGCAGGCTCTCCCGGGCGCCGTCGACGTCGGTGACCAGCACCGGCCGTCCGCAGGCCATCGCCTCCAGCGGGGCCAGCGCCATGCCCTCCCACCGCGAGGGCAGCACCACCAGGTCGGCGGCCCGGTACCAGGGGCGGACGTCCGTGACGGCGCCCGCGAACTCGACGGACGCGGGGGCGAGCCGGCGCAGCGCGTCCCGGTCGGGGCCGTCGCCGACCAGGACCAGCCGGGCCTCCGGCACCCGCCGCAGCACCTCGGGCCAGGCCCGCACCAGCACGTCCTGTCCCTTCTGCCGGCACAGCCGCCCGACACAGACGACCAGGGGGGCCGTCGCGTGCCGTTCGGTGGCGACGGGCGCGGGCGCGGGGGCGGGGGTGAAGCGGGTGGTGTCGATGCCGTTCGGGACGACCGTGTACCGGGCGCGGATGCCGGCGCGCACGCCGGTCGCGCGCTCCGCCTCGCTGACGCACACCACCAGGTCCGCCCAGCGTGCGCCCCACCGCTCCCACCTCAGCGCCAGTGCGCCGGTGGCGCCGCCGACCGCCTCGAAGGACCAGGCGTGCGGCTGGAACAGGGTCGGGACGCGCCCGCGCACGGCCAGGCGCCCGGCGAGGCCCGCCTTCGCGCTGTGCGCGTGCACCAGTCCGGGCCTGACCTCGTGGAGGAGGCGGGTGAGCCGTCGTACCTCGTCCGGGAGACCGGCCCCCGGGGACCGGCCGGCGCGCCACTCGCGCACCTCGGCGCCCAGCTCGCGTGCACCTGACGCCAGTTCACCGCCGGGGCACGCCACGGTGACGCGCAGACCGGCCGCGAGCTGGGCCTTCGTCAGGTCCAGGACGACCCGGGCCACTCCGCCCTCGACGGGTTGGGCCAGGTGGAGGACCCGTGGCCGGGGGTCGGTGGCTGATCGGTGCATACGCGATTTCCTCGCTCACGGGGGGCGCTCGGGACTGCGGGCGGGAACGCGCCGCACTACTGCACGTCCACGGCGGCGAAGAGCGCGCCCGCCCACGCCGCGTCGGGCTGGGAAACGAGCCGGAAGGGCGGCTGGTCACCGCCCTGCGCGAGACCGGTGCCGAGATCGAACACATCCGAGTCGTGGCCGAGCGTGCTGGCGTACGCGGGCTCACGCCGGGCGCGTACCTGACCGGGTTCGTTGATCGTGCGGCGGAGTACGCCGTCGGCCGGACCGGCGGGGGCGCGGAGCGGGGTGGGTGAGCGGCCGGCCGTGGTGCGGGTGAGCGAGTCGCCGGTGCCGACCCGGGCGCCGTTGTAGGTCATCGGACCCGCCTGACCGGCGGCGCCACGCGGAGCGGGTAGCCCGTTCGGCCGTACTCCGGCCGGCTTCTGCTCGCCGGCCGTCGTACGGAGCGGGCCCAGGGGATTGCGCATGACCGGCTTCGCTCTTTCGGAGAGTAGGTCAGGAGGTTCGCAACTCTAGTCATCATCGGCATTAATCCGTCAAAACCGGACATGTGTGTCGGAGTCGTGAAGGCGGCTTCCCGGAGATCACTCCTTTGGCGGCACAACCCGGGGCGGAGCCACGCGTTGACACAGCGCTGGGCATCCGCCCGAATGTTTGTTTCGACCCCAAGGAGACCTCTCCATGTCGCGTATCGCGAAGGGCCTGGTCCTTTCCACCGCCGCCGTCGCGGCCGTTGCCGGCGCCGCCGGTGCGGCCGCCGCCGACAGCGGCGCGAACGGCGCCGCCGCCCACTCCCCGGGCGTGATCTCGGGCAACGTCATCGAGGTTCCGGTCCACGTTCCGGTCAACGTCTGCGGCGACACCGTCGACGTGATCGGCCTGCTGAACCCCGCCTTCGGCGAGACCTGCCTCAACGACTGACGCAGCAGCCGTTCCCTTCGGCCGGCCGTCCGCCCGCGCGTTCCGCGGGTGGACGGCCGGTCCGCTTTCCCGGCCCTCCCCGGCCCCGCCCGCCGCCACCCTTTCCGAAAGCTCAGTCACGTTCCCGGGATCTCATATGTCTTCCGGGAACGGGGTTTCCGGCCCGCCGGGACATCGTTAGACACGGCGTCAGAATTCCCCCGGGCGGCTTGCGTTGCCGAAAGCCGCCGAAGAAAGGAACATGATGAAGTCGCTGAAGGCCGCCGTCGTCGTCGCCGGTTCCGTGGCTCTCGTCGGCGCCGCCGCGCCCGCGTTCGCCCACACCACCTCCGACCTCACGCCCACCAGCCTCAACGGCGCCGTGAACACCATCACCAAGGACGGCCTGGACCTGAACCAGGCGATGCCGCTGCGGCACCAGTCGAACGCCCTCAGCACCGAGAACAAGCGCTCCCCGCTCAACACGGTCAAGACCGCGACCGGCGCCCTCAACCAGCACAACCCGCTGCTGGGCGGCCTGCCGCTGCAGAGCTGAGGACGGCACGGGCCGGGATGCCGCGAGGCCGTTCGAGGGGCACCGTTCGAGGGACGCCGAGGGGTGTCCCTCGTTCGTGTGGCCCGGCCGGCCGGTGTCCGCCGGTCGGGTGAGCGGACGCCCGGCCGCCCCACGGCCCGTCGATAGGGTCGCGCGGTGACCTCAACCCCAAGCGCGACCCGCCCCTTCCGCCCTGCCGACCTCGGCACCCTGGTCGTACTGGCCTGGAGCGGCGAGGCCCCCGACGGCGGCGACATGCCCTACCTGCTGGCCTACTCCCTCGGTGACGCCGAAGGCGGTCCCGAGGCCACCGCGACCGCCATCGGGGCGCTCCTGGAGAACAACGGCCTGCCGGTCGGCGGCGACCTCGTCGACGGCACCGCCCGGCCCGGCCTGCCCGTCACCCTGCTCGTCGAGGCCGGCCAGGCGGTCCTCAGCCTGGCCCCGCTCAACGCCCAGTGCCCCGCGCCCGAGGAGTGGCTCGCCGCGGTCGGCGAACGCGGCTACGCCTACCTGGTGTTCACCACCCGCGCCTGGCCCGCCGCCGAGCCCGGCAGGCCCGTCACCCCCGAGGCGCTGACGGAGTTCGCCGGGGCCGAGGAGACCCTGACGGCCGCCGCGCACGTGGTGCTGCCCGCCCGCACCCTGCGCGGCTGATGGCCCGGACCGCGGGCGCCGGACAGGGGTTCGCGCTGCTGACGCTGGCCGCGGGCGCGGCCGGGCTGCTCGCCTCCTGGGTCATCACCCTCGACGAGTTCGAACTGCTCAGGAACCCGCGCTTCGTGCCCGGGTGCAGCCTGAACCCGGTGGTCTCCTGCGGCAGCGTCATGAAGAGCGACCAGGCCTCGGTGTTCGGGTTCCCCAACCCGATGCTGGGGCTGGTGGCCTACGCCGTCGTGATCT
Source organism: Streptomyces arenae (assembly GCF_022343545.1). Classification (NCBI taxonomy): domain Bacteria; kingdom Bacillati; phylum Actinomycetota; class Actinomycetes; order Kitasatosporales; family Streptomycetaceae; genus Streptomyces; species Streptomyces arenae. The sequence continues at coordinate 57,151 of NZ_JAKQYH010000043.1, read as the reverse complement.
GCGTCGGCATGAGCCTGCTGGCCGGCGCCCGCTTCCCCGCCTGGTACTGGCTGACCTTCACGGCCGGCTGCGCCTTCGGCATCGGCTTCGTGTCCTGGCTGCAGTTCGAGTCGCTGTACCGGATCGACGCGCTGTGCCTGTGGTGCTGCCTGGCCTGGGCCGCCACCATCCTCCTGTTCTGGTACGTCGCCTCCTTCGTCGTACGCCACCGGTTCCTGCCCGCGCCGCGGTGGCTGCGGGAATTCCTCGGCGAGTTCACCTGGGTCCTCCCGCTGCTGCACATCGGGATCGTCGGCATGCTGATCCTGACCCGCTGGTGGGATTTCTGGACGAGCTGAACACCGGAATTCCACAATGCAGGACTGGTTACCGGCCGACTAATGCTGCACCCGGGCGAATTGTGAGCTGATGCCGATTCCCGGCTCGTTACCCGGTACGGACGTCGCTCCTCTCGCATCCGGAAAGGCCCGTACCTGACATGAAGCCGACCACCCGAGGAACCCTTGCCGCCGTCGTCACGGGTGTCGCCGTGGCCGTGGGCGCCGGCGCCACCCCTGCCGCCGCGACCGGTACGGTCCCCGTCCCCGTGCCACTGGACGGCGTCGAGAAGTCCCTCCACACCGAGGTCCCCGAGATCGGCCTGGGGCTGCCGCTGCTGATCCCCGGTGTCCCCGAGACGCCACGCTACGTCCAGGGGCGGCTCATCCCGGAGCACGCGGTGCCGCAGGTGCCGATGAACGGCGTCCTGCCCGGCGCCGACCTCAGGCTGCCGCTCCCGCACGTCCTCGGCCCCGGCTTCGACCACGTCGGCGTCGACCTCCCCGCCTCCGACCTGCGCACGCTCACCCCCGGCCTGGAACTGGACGCCCCCCTCAGCGCGCCCGACCCGCAGCACTACGGCATGCCGAACCTGAAGATGCCCGAGGCCGGCGTGCTCGGCCCGGTCCTGCAGACGGTCGTCGGCGGCGACCTGGGTGCCGGCCCCGGCCGGTGACTCCCGCCGCACACCGGCACCGCCCTTCCGGCCCGTTCCTGGGCCGGATGGCGGCCCGGCGGTGACCGGGCGGCCCCTCGGACGGTTACCGGTACCGACAGTGGTCGGTCAACCGGACGAGGAGTGAGCATGGTCGTCGGAGTCGGTGGGGTGGCGGTGGGCGCGGAGCCGGGCGCCGGACAGCCCGGCAGAGCCGGGGCGGGCAGACCGACGCGGCGCGAGCTGACCCGGGGGCTGTTCGCCTCCCTGGCCGCCCTCGCGCTCGCCCCGGTGGTCGCCGCCTCCCGCCCGGTGCTCCCGGCCGGCGGACCGGCCGGCACCTCCTTCGACGAGACCTACCGGGGCCGCCGCATCCGCGGGGCACCGGTACCGGCGGTGCGGGCCGTCGACGACGGCGAGTGGCAGGTCACGGTGGACGGCCGGCCGCTGCATCTGATGCGGCGGGCCGACGGCAGCTGGCTGAGCATGGTCGACCACTACAGCTCCTACCCGACCCCGCTGGCGGCGACCCGGGCGGCCGTCGACGAGATGGGCCCGGGACAGCGGCTGCGCGAGCCGGCGCCCGGCCCGGCGGGCGGGGGACACGGGGAACACGGGGGACACCTGCACATGGGGGGAGACCATGGCGTACGTGCGTAAGGACGTCAGCAGGCTCACGGCCGCCGAGCGGGGCCGACTGGTGAAGGCGTTCCTCGAGGTCAAACGGCGCGGCGAGTACGACGAGTTCGTGCGCATGCACATCGACTACTACACCCCCGACGGCGAGGACGGACTGCGCGCCGCCCACATGGCGCCCTCCTTCCTGCCCTGGCACCGCCGCTTCCTGCTCGACCTGGAGCGGGCCCTGCGCCGGGTGGACGGGTCGGTGACGGTGCCGTACTGGGACTGGACGCGGGAACGGTCGGCGTCCGGTGTGCCGTGGACGAAGGACCTGCTCGGCGGCAACGGCCGGGCGCGCGACCAGCAGGTGATGACCGGGCCCTTCGCCTACGCGGCGGGGCACTGGACCATCCGGGAGGGCATCACCGACGGTGAGTTCCTGGCCCGGGACCTGGGCCGCGCCCGGGACCCGATCGACCTGCCGACCAGGGCCGAGCTCGACCGGGCGCTGGACGACCCCGTCTACGACGTCCCGCCGTGGGACTCGACGGTCACCCGGGGCTTCCGCAACCGGCTGGAGGGCTGGGGGAGCGGCAGCGGCAAGGCGTCCTGGCACAACCACAACCGGGTGCACCGCTGGGTCGGCGGGGCGATGTTGAGCGGCGCCTCGGTCAACGACCCCGTCTTCTGGTTGCACCACGCCTTCATCGACCTCCAGTGGGAGCGCTGGCGGTCCCGTCACCGCGGGCAGCGCTACCTGCCGGCGAGGCCGCCGGGCCCCGGTGACGCGCAGCACGGCCGGATCGTCGCCCGGGGCGGAAAGCTGCCGCCGTGGGACGTGACCCCCGAGTCGCTGGAGGACGTGAGCCGGATCTACCGGTACGCGTGAAGCGCCCTCAAGGGGGCGCCCTCACGAGGGGCTGCCCTCAAGGGGTGCCCTCACAAGGGGAGAGCCCCGGCGCCTTGGGCGCCGGGGCTCTTCAGCGGCCGTGGTTCAGGAACCGTAGCCGCCGTTCTTGCCGTCACCGCTCTTCAGGTGGCCTTCGTTGGTGCAGTGGTTGCCGAACGCCGGGTTCAGCAGGCCGATCACGTCGACGGTGTCGCCGCACAGGTTCACCGGGATGTTGACCGGGACCTCGATGGCGTTGCCGGACAGCACGCCGGGCGAGCCGACGGCCTCGCCGTTGGCACCCGCGTCGGCCAGCGCCAGGCCGGCTCCGCCGATCACCACAGCGCCGGTGCCGAGGGCTACGACGGCGGCCTTCGCGATGCGAGACATCACGTTCTCCTTCTTGTTGCCTTGTTGCTCGGGGAGTGCGGCGGCAGGACCAGCCGCCGCACTCCCCGTTCAACGCCGCCCCCTGCGGCTGGTCACGCAGATCAGCGGACGATCACTCCAAGGGCCGGAGCGGACGCGGGCACTCCGGACGAAGTGACGAAGGCGCCCGACGGTCCCCGAGGCGTCGGCGTGCCATGCTGAGCGGAACCTACCGAAAGTTGGAACGGACGATGGACTGGGCTCGGTTCGCGCAGCAGTTGGCGGCGATGGCGCGGGACCTGCTGGCACAGGACTCCGTCGACAGCACCCTGTCCCGGATCACCGGCTCGGCCGTGGAACTCGTGGAGGGCTGCGAGGCGGCCGGCATCCTGGTGCTGCACGGCGGGAAGGTGCAGACGCTCGCCCCCACCGGCCGGCTGGTCGTCGACAGCGACCGGCTCCAGGAGCGGCTGAGCGAGGGGCCGTGCTTCGACGCCGCCCGCACCAAGGAGGGCGAGCGGGTCTTCCGCATCCGCGACTTCGGCCAGGAGCAGCCGCGCTGGCCCGCCTACGCCCCCGCGGCCCACCGCCTCGGAATCGGCAGCATGATGGGGTTCCTGCTGTACACCGAGGACGAGGAACTCGGCGCGCTGAACATCTACTCCCGGTCGCCCGGCGCCTTCACCGAGGCCAGTGAGCTGGCCGGCTGGCTGCTGGCGTCACATGCGGCGGTCGCCTTCTCCAGCGCCCGCACCCACGCCCAGATGGAACGGGCCGTCGCCACCCGCCATCTGATCGGCGAGGCCATGGGCATCCTCATGGGCAGCCACCGGCTCACCGAGGAACAGGCCTTCGACGTGCTGCGGCGCTACTCGCAGGAGAACAACATCAAGCTCAACGAGGTCGCCCGCCGGGTCTGCGAACAGGGCAGCCTCGGCTGAACCCCGGGAAACGGCGCCGGGCCCCCCTCCGGGCGCGAGTCGCCGCAGGGCTCCAGGCCGGTACCGCCGGGCGCGAGTTCCCCAGCGCCGGGCGCAGGTCCGCTCAGGCTCCGGGCCGGCACCGCCGGGTGAGGGGGCGACCCTCAGGGCGTACCGTCGACTGTGTGGACGGCACCGCCGACGGGTTCCTCTCCCGGGTCGCCCGTGAACTCGTCCCCCGGGCGGACGAGCTGATCGCGGACGTCACCCGGTGCCTGCGCGCCGAGATCCCCGAGCTGTGGCAGGACGCGGAGCTCACCCGGATGACGTCCGAGAACATCACCGAGCACGTCGTCGGGGTGCTCACCGGACTGGGCCGCGGCGCCGACCCGGGCGCCCTGGAGCCGCCGCCGTCCGACGTGGATCGGGCCCGCCGGCTGGCCCGGCGCGGTACCCCCGTCACCGCGATGCTGCGGGCGCACCGGCTCGGCGAGGGCGTCATCCTCGACGGCTTCCTCGCCGAGCTGCCCCGGCTGACGGACGACCCCGAACTGATCGACGCGGTCTCGCGCCGGCTGCTCGCGATGGCCACCGGATACGTCGACCGCGCCTCCGAGCAGGGCGTCCTCGCCTTCCAGGAGGAACGGGACCGCCGGCTGCAGTGGCGGCTGTCCCTGGTCAACGACGCCGGGCTGCGCATCGGGACCACCCTGGACATCACCCGTACCACCCAGGAACTGGCGGACCTCGCCGCCGAGCACTTCGCCGACCTGGTCACCGTCGACCTGCTCGACGCCATGCTGCGCGGCCACGACACCCCGACGGCCGAGCCCTTCCTGCTGCGCAGGCTCGCCCGCGGGGCCCGGGCGGACGGCGCCCCGGAAGCGGCGGCCGCGGCGGCGCGACCGGTCCCCGCCGAGGCCCGGGCCCGGGTCCACAGCTGCCCGGACGGGTCGCCGGAGGCCCGTGCGCTGGCCACCGGACAGTCCTCCCGGCACACCCGGGGGACCCGGTCCTGGCTGGTCGTGCCGCTGAGCGCGCGCGGCACCACGCTCGGCGTGACCCGCTTCTCCCGGTACCGCGACCCCGACCCCTACGACGACGAGGACCTGCTGCTCGCCCAGGAGATCGCGGCCAAGGCGGCGGTGGCCGTCGACAACGCCTGCCGCTACACGCACGCCCGGGCCACCGCCCTCACCCTCCAGCGCAGCCTGCTCCCGCACCGTACGGCGGAGCAGTCGGCGGTCGAGGTCGCCTGCCGCTACCTGCCGGCCGGCGCCCGGGCCGGGGTGGGCGGCGACTGGTACGACGTGATCCCGCTGTCCGGCGCCCGGGTCGCCCTGGTCGTCGGTGACGTCGTGGGCCACGGCATCCACGCCGCCGCCACGATGGGCCGCCTGCGCACGGCCGTACGCACCCTCGCCGACCTCGACCTGCCGCCCGACGAACTGCTGACGCACCTGGACGACGTGGTGATCCGGCTGGCCTCGGAGGGCTCGGCCGACCCGGACCGGGTGGCCTGCGGGGACATCGTCGCCAGCTGCCTGTACGCCGTCTACGACCCGGTGGCGGGCCGCTGCTGCCTCGCCCGCGCCGGGCACGTGCTGCCCACCGTGCTGGACCGCGACGGCATCGCCGCGCTGCTGGACCTGCCGGCCGGGCCGCCGCTGGGTCTGGGCGGGCTGCCCTTCGAGGCGGTGGAGGCCGAACTGCCCGAGGGCAGCCTGCTCGCCCTGTACACCGACGGCCTGATCGCAGCCCACGGCCACGACGTCGACGAGGGCCTCGCCAGCCTGCGGGATGCCCTCGCACGGCCCGCCGGCTCCCTGGAGGACACCTGCGACACGGTGCTGGACGCCCTGCTGCCCACCGACCGGCCCCGGGACGACGTGGCGTTGCTGCTGGCCCGCACCCACACCCTCGGGGACGGCCAGGTCGCCGTCTGGGACCTGGACCCCGACCCGGCGGCCGTCGGCCCGGCCCGCGCGGACGTCGCGCGGCAGCTCACCGCCTGGGGACTGGAGGAGCTCGGTTTCGCCGCCGGGCTGGTGGTCAGCGAACTGGTCACCAACGCCGTCCGCTACGGCCGGCCCCCCATCCGGCTCCGCCTGATCCGCACCGGGCCACGGGCCGGACCGAGGCGTCCGGACGCTCGGGGTCACGCGGACGCCCGGGGACTCCTGTGCGAGGTGTCCGACGCCGGCGGTGCCACCCCGCATCTGCGCCGGGCCCGCACCTATGACGAGGGCGGACGCGGTCTGCTGCTGGTCGCGCGGCTCGCCGCACGCTGGGGGACCCGGCACGCCCGGCAGGGCAAGACGGTCTGGGCCGAACTCGACGAGAGCGAACCCGCGGCACCCCTCCCGGACCTGGCCGCCGCCCTCTGACCGCCCGCCCGCCCGCCGCCCTCTAGCCGGCCGCCCGCCCGCCGCCCTCTGGCCGGCCGCCCGGCCGCCGTCCTCTGGCCGGCGGCCCGGCCGCCGTCGACAACCAGCCCTTTTGGCGGGACGGCCCGCGACCTGACGGGTAGGCCGGCGACGCGTGCGCCCACGGGCGGCGCGATCCGGGACACGCGGATGTGACCTGCGGTTTCGCGGGAAGAGCGGGAAACGGAGGACTCTCGGATGGGCGCCCCCGGCAGGACTCGAACCTGCGGCCAAGCGCTTAGAAGGCGCCTGCTCTATCCACTGAGCTACGGGGGCCGGCTGTGCTGGCCTCGTACGTACCGCCCTGGTGCGGGCGGGTCCGTCACGTTGCCGGGGACAAGGATAGAACTCCCCGCTCCTCGTCCCTGTTGCTTCGCCTCCGTGGCTCAATGTGGAGGTTCGGTGAAGCGGTCCTGATAATCGCAGGCAGGTACGAATCGTGCATCGCTTTTCGCGCCCGACGCACCGGGTGTTGTGCACTCGTTATGCCTGGACTGTGCCTCCGTCCCAGTCGTCCCTTCCGTCCGTTGTGTTCTATCGGCGCGCAGACATGTCTATATGCTTCAGAATTCCCCTAAAATTGGGCATTCTTCGCATGTGGTGACCTTGGACGTACGGCCTCAGCTGCTCGACACACTTTCCGCCCTGCGCGACCGTGTCGCGGCCGCACGCTTCCCGCTGCCCCTGGCGGGGGCCGCACGCGCGCGCGCCAACCGCGACGAACTCCTCGCGCAACTCGACGACTATCTGGTGCCCCGCCTCAAAGAGCCCGAAGCGCCGCTTCTGGCCGTCGTGGGCGGCTCCACCGGCGCCGGCAAGTCGACTCTCGTCAACTCCCTTGTGGGGCGCCGGGTCAGCGAGGCGGGCGTACTGCGCCCGACCACCCGGACACCGGTTCTGGTCTGCCATCCGGAAGACCACCACTGGTTCAGCGGGATGCGCGTGCTGCCCGACCTGACCCGGGTGTGGGAACCGCACCGGGAACCCGGTGACGAACCCATCCTGCCCGCCGAGGACCCCGGGCACGTGCTGCGCATCGAGACCGCCGACAGCCTTCCGCGCGGCCTCGCCCTCCTCGACGCCCCCGACATCGACTCCCTGGTCGTGGGCAACCGCGTGCTCGCCGCGGAACTCATGTGCGCCGCCGACGTCTGGGTGATGGTGACCAGCGCCGCGCGCTACGCCGACGCCGTCCCCTGGCACCTGCTGCGCACCGCCAAGGAGTACGACGCGACCCTGGTGACCGTCCTCGACCGGGTTCCGCACACGGTCGTCTCCGAGGTCTCCCGGCAGTACGGCGCGCTGCTGACCAAGGCCGGGCTCGGCGACGTACCCCGGTTCACGGTGCCCGAACTGCCCGAGTCGGCCTGGGGCGGCGGACTGCTCCCGGCCACCGCCGTCGCCCCGCTGCGGGCGTGGCTCGTGCACCAGGCGCAGGATCCCGGCGCCCGCCGGCAGACCCTGGCCCGCACCGCCCACGGCGTCCTCGACTCCCTGAAGGCCCGGATGCCCGAACTGGCCGGTGCCGCCGCCGCCCAGTACGCCGCCGCGCTACGCCTGACCGGCGCCGTCGACGCGGCGTACGACAGCGAACACGCGCGGCTGCGCGGCCGGCTGCACAGCGGCGCCGTCCTCGCCGGCGACGCCCTCAAACGCTGGCGCGCCTTCCCGCTCGACTGCACCCCCGGCGAACTCCTCGACGCGCTGGTGGAGAGCCTCGCCGCGCTGCTGCTGTGTTCCGTCACCGCGGCCGACGAACGCATCGACGACGCGTGGCGCCGCGAACCCGCCTCCGGCGCCGCCGGGCTCACCGACCGCGAGCCCGCCCTGGAGAGCGCCGAGCACCGCATCGGTCTCGCCGTCCGGCGCTGGCGGCGCGAGTTGGAGGAGTACGCCGAGGACGAGGTGCGCGAACTCGACCGCAGCGTCGCGCCCGACTCCGAGGCCGTCGCCGCCCTGGTGGCCACCGCGCTGCTGGGCGGGCGCCGCACCCGGGCGGCGGGGGAGCGGCTCGGCGAGCGGATCGGCGCGCACGGGGCGCTGCGGCTGCGCGACCGCGCGGGACGGCTGCTCACCGAGCACATGGACCGCGTCATGCACATCGAACGCGAGCGCCGCCTCGCCCCGCTCGACGCCCTCGACATCCATCCCGAACCCCAGGCCGAACTCATCGCTGCCCTGTCCGTCCTCCAGAAGGAGAGGTGACCGGTGACCGCCGTCACTGACCACGACCACACGGATCACCTGAAACGCATGGATCACACCAGTGACTACACCAGCGACTTCGAAAGCGGCCTGCCCGCAACGGACTCCGCACGGGCCCGTCCCATGGCCGAGGGCTCCACGACAGAGCACTCCACGACGGAGGGCCCCGCGACGGAAGGCTCCGCGACGGAAGGCCCCGCAGCGGAGGGCTCCGAGGCGGACCGCCCGGCTGGGGAACGCTCCATGGGGGGCCGCCCTACGGGGGGCCGTCCTACGGAGGGTCGCCCTACGGAGGGTCGTCCTACGGTGGAGCGCTCCACGGGCAACCGTCCTACGGGGAACCGTCCTACGGAGGACCGCGTCCCTGCGGAGCGCGGGCCGACGGAGCGTGCCGCGGCGGAGCGTGCGGCAACAGAGCGTGTCGTGAGGGAACGTGCCGCGAGGGAGCGTGCCGTGACGGACGGCCCCGTGCCGGAGCCGGCGCCGGACTCCGGCGGGGACTCCCGCCGCGATACCGGAGGGGACTCGGTCCGGGACTTCGGCCGGGACTTCGGCCGGGATTCCGTCCAGGGCCGGGCCGGTGGCCCCGCGCGGGACGCCGTGCCGGTCGCTCCACGGGCCCGGGACGGCGGCGGCAGCGCCGAACCGGCCGCGGGCACGGGCGCGGGCGTGGGCGCCGGTGCGGGCGCGAACGCGAACGCGGACGTGGATCCGGACGCGGACCTCACGGACCTCGCCGAGATCGCCACCGAGGCCGACAGGGTGCCGCACGCGCGCGTGAAGGAACAACGCGAGCGCACCGACGGCACCCCGAACGCCGACTCCGGCACCACCCCGGCCGACACCGCCGGCGGCACGGCGGACGACGCCTGGGACGACGGTCTCATCGCCCGCCGGAGCACCGAAGTCACCGCGAAACCGGCCGTCCCCGTGTCGGAGACCCGGGGCCCGGGCGCCCCGACCCCCGTCCCGCTGGCGTACGAAGGCCCGTTGCGCTCCCGCCTCGACGCCCTGCGCGAACTCGTCGGCCTCTCCCGCACCCGCCTCGACAGCCACACCCTCGCCGAGGCCGGCCGGGTCCTGGACGAGGCGGCCGCCCGCCGCCGGCTCTCCGGCCAGCACACCGTGGTCGCCATCGCCGGCGCCACCGGCAGCGGCAAGTCGCAGCTCTTCAACGCGCTCGCGGGCGTGGCCATCTCGGAGACCGGCGTACGACGGCCCACCACCGCCGCCCCCATCGCGTGCAGTTGGAGCGACGGCAGCGCGGCCCTCATCGACCGGCTCGGCATCCCCGGCCGGCTGCGGCGCCGCCCCGTGCACAACCCGGAGGCCGACGCGGCTCTGCGCGGCCTGATCCTGATCGACCTGCCCGACCACGACTCGGCCGCCGTCCAGCACCGCGAACACGTCGACCGGATCCTGAAGCTGGTCGACGCGGTGATCTGGGTCGTCGACCCCGAGAAGTACGCCGACGCCGTCCTCCACGAGCGCTACCTGCGGCCCATGGCCGGCCACGCGGAGGTCATGTTCATCGTCCTCAACCAGACCGACCGGCTCCCCGGCGAGGCCACCGACCAGGTCCTGGACGACCTGCGCAGACTCCTCGACGACGACGGCGTCGCGCTCGGCGAGTACGGCGACCCGGGCGCGACCGTGCTCGCGCTGTCCGCGCTCACCGGCGACGGCGTCGGCGAACTGCGGGAGGCGCTCGGCCAGTTCGTGTCCGAGCGGGGCGCGGCGGCCCGGCGGGTCGCGGCCGACGTGGACGCCGCGGCGGCCCGGCTGCGGCCCGTCTACGCCACCGGGCGCCGCGCCGGGCTCACCGAGGAGGCCCGCGAGGAGTTCGCCGCCCGGCTCGCGGACGCGGTCGGCGCCACCGCCGCCGGGGACGCCGCCGAACGGGCCTGGCGGCGCAACGCCAACCGGGCCTGCGGCACCCCCTGGCTGCGACTGTGGCGCTGGCGCCAGGGCCGCGGCGAACCGCCCACGGGGCGGCTCCAGCCGGCCCCTCCGGAGGAGGAGGCGACCGCGCGCCAGCGCGTCGAACAGGCGGTGCGCTCGGTCTGCGACAGCGCCTCGGCCGGACTGCCGGCGCCCTGGGCGCAGGCGGTGCGCGAGGCGGCCGTACGCGGCTCGCAGGGCCTGCCGGAGGCGCTCGACGAACTGGCCGAGCGGGCGGGGCTGCCGCCGGGCCGGCCCCCGCGTCCGGGCTGGTGGCCGGTGGCGGTGCTCGCGCAGGCGTCGATGACGCTCCTTCAGGTGGTCGGCGGGCTGTGGCTGGTGGCGCAGATCGCCGGGGTGACGGCACCCAACCTGGGTGTCCCGGTGCTGCTGATGGTCGCCGGGATCGTCGGCGGTCCGCTGGTCGAGTGGGGCTGCCGGATGGCGGCACGGGGACCGGCCCGGCGGTACGGCCTGGACGCGGAACGCCGGCTGCGGGAGGCGGCGGCCGGGTGCGGACGGGCCCGGGTGCTGGATCCGGTGGCGGCGGAGCTGCTGCGCTACCAGGAGGTGCGCGAGCAGTACGGGAGGGTGACGCGGACGGGGGCGGGCGTGGGGTGAGGTCGTTCGGGGGCGTGGGTCACTCGTCCGGGTGGTGGGGTTCTCCACCGCCCGGACGGCTGTCCACAGGCCTCGGCGGGTCCGGCGCGGCGGCGGCACTCTGGTTCCGCGGCGATCACCGTGAGTGTCGCGGGATCCGCCGTGAGTCCCGCGGCGACCGCCGCGACGGACAGCCGTACGGGACGGGCCCGTACGCGGACCCGCCCGGCCCCGGTGGCCGGACGAGGGAGGGGTGCCTGATGAACGAGACGACGATCTGCGTGGTGGGCAACGTGGCGACGCAGCCGGTGTACCGGGAGCTCGCGGCGGGGGCGTCGGCGCGCTTCCGGCTGGCGGTGACCGCGCGCTACTGGGACCGCGAGAAGAACACCTGGACGGACGGCCACACCAACTTCTTCACGGTGTGGGCCAACCGGCAGCTCGCCACCAACGCGGCGACCTCGCTGTCCGTCGGCGACCCGGTCGTCGTACAGGGGCGGTTGAAGGTGCGCACCGAGACCAGGGAAGGCCAGCAGTGGACCTCCGCCGACATCGACGCGGTGGCGATCGGCCACGACCTGGCCCGCGGTACGACGGCCTTCCGACGCCCCAACAGGCCGGAGACGGCGGCCCCGGCACCGCCGAGGCCGGAACCGGACTGGGAGACACCGGCGGCACCCGCCGACACCCCGGCGACGCAACAGCCGGAACCGGTACCGGTGGCGTGAAACCAACACCCGACAAGTCGAGTTCACGCACGCCGCCCCGAACCGGTCACGCCTGAACACCCGTTGACGGCTTGTCGGCGAATGCGCCCGTCAGCACCCTCCATGCCGACCGAGCGGATTTGTCGACAAGTCCCGATCGTCCACGCGCCCGCGATAACGATTGCGGATCGGATCGCTCATCGGACCATCTCACCGCGAAAGGCCGGTCCGGCTGATCCATAGGATGCCGGGCATGGCCCCTGGGGCCGCTGATTCTGCTGGTGGGACCACCCCCCGCGTCCAACGGGTCCTGCTCGAAGGGGAATTCTGTGCTCGCTGCGTTTTCTGGTCCCTCGGCGCCCCGCGCGTCCACCAGGCACTCCGGTACGGCCGGGTCCGCGAGAGGCGTGGCCCGCCTCGCCGCCGTGACACTGGCGTCCGGCCTGGTGGCCGCCGCCGTGCTGACCGGTGCCGGCCGGGCCGCGGCCGACGACGGGACCACGCAGAGCCAGAGCGGTGTGTCCGCCACCATGAACGGCCTGAAGACCTACGGCGAGGCCGTGGTGCACGGCGACAGCGGCGACGAGCAGGTGGCCGCGGGCCTGTTCGAGATGTCCGTGGACGGCGGCGGCATGCTCCAGACGTACTGCGTCGACCTGCACAACCCCACCCAGCGGGACGCCAAGTACCACGAGACGTCCTGGAGCGGCACCTCGCTGGGCGCCAACAAGCACGCCGGCAACATCCGCTGGATCCTGCAGAACTCCTACCCGCAGGTCAACGACCTCGCCGCGCTCGCCCGCAAGGCCGGGGTCGGCAGCCTCACCGAGCAGGACGCGGCGGCGGGCACCCAGGTGGCGATCTGGCGCTACTCGGACGGAGCGGACGTCGACGCCGTCGACCCGCAGGCCGAGAAGCTCGCCGACTACCTGGAGAAGAGCGCCGGCGGCCAGAACGAACCGCAGGCCTCCCTCACCCTCTCCCCGCCCGCGGTCTCCGGCCGGCCCGGCGACCTGCTCGGCCCGGTGACGGTCCACACCAACGCGCGCTCCGTCACCGTCGTCCCGCCGGCCGACGCGGCCCTCAGCGGCGTACGCATCACCGACAAGGCGGGCAAGCCCGTCACCACCGCCGAGGACGGCACCCAGCTGTACTTCGAGGTGCCCGACGACGCGCAGGACGGCACCGCCGAACTGACCCTCCAGGCGTCCACCACCGTGCCGGTCGGCCGCGCCCTCACCTCGGAGAGCCGCAGCCAGACCCAGATCCTGGCGGGCTCCAGCGAGTCCACGGTGGCCGCGACGGCGAACGCCACCTGGGCGGACGAGGGCGCCGTACCGGCGCTGTCGGCCGAGAAGGACTGCGCCAAGGGCGGCCTGGACATCACCGCGGCCAACACCGGGGACAAGCCGTTCACCTTCGAGGTGATGGGCACCGAGTACACGATCCCCGCGGGCGCCCGGCGGACGGTGACCGTGCCGCTCCAGGAGGACCAGCCCTACGACTTCACGATCACGGGCCCCCACGACCTGGAACGCCGCTTCACCGGCGTCTTCGACTGCAAGACGCAGAGCACCGACGCCGGCCTCACCACCCAGACCCTGAGCGAACCCAGCCCCGCCTCGGTCGGCGGCACCGCGGCCGACGTCAACCTGGCCGCCACCGGCGGCGACTCCGCCACCGGCGTGATCACGGGCGTGGCCATCGGCCTGGTGGTCGTCGGCGGCGCGGTCCTGGTGATCCTCCGCCGCCGGGAGAACGAGCAAATCGACTGACCGGGGTCACGGCACGGGGCACGATGACGTCATGACGAACCCCTCTCGCGCCTCGTCCTCGGGCTCCGTCCTGTCCCTGTGGTCGCAGGACTCGGTGCTGTCGATCGGCTCGGTCGGCTCCGTGCTCTCCATCGGCTCGGTCGGCTCGGCCCTCTCGATCGGCTCGATCGGCAGCGCCCTGTCGGCGGCCTCCGTCGGCTCGGCCCTGTCCCTGCTCTCGGCGGGCTCCTGGCTGAGCACGGGATCCGTCCTCTCCGCCCAGTCCCGCTGGTCGATCCTCTCCTGGCGCTCCTCCCACGCCTTCCGAGCCACGGCCCTGGCCGGAGCGACAGCGGCGACCGCCCTCGCCCTGACCCACACCCGCACGCACCGGGGCCACCCCGGCAGAACCCGCTGACAGCCCCGGCCCCGCACCACGAAACCCCAGCTCACAGCCCCCGGAGCAAACGGGTTAACACCCGAGGCTGGACGTCAGGCCATGGCGTACCGCATTTCCCGCGCGCTCAACCACCTAAATACCGCACGATGACATCATATATTTTCCCCTCGGTGTCTTTTTGGAGCAACGCTACTCTGTACTCCAATTTCTCCTTGATGTCCGCGTAGCGGAAAGTGAGGGAATACCATTCATACTCGTTGGAGACTTGCGACCCCAATAAAACCTTTTCCGCCAGCCTGGAATCCGCTCCATTTACGTCTATCCTCACCATGGGGCGAAACATCTCGTTGTCCGGACCCGCCTTTATTGCAAATCTGAAATCGACTCGGTAGCTCCCGCGTAGAGGAAGGGTCTCGTGCGGACCGTACACAAGCTTGTCCGTACCATCACGCAACGCCTTTCCCCATAAGGTTATTCTCTGACTAGAAGCTCCCCTCTCTCCGGGTTCAACTTGCGGAAGCCCAAGCTCCGTGAGCCAACATGAAGATTCTTCACCGGGGAAGAATCGGACAAAATATCGACCCACTTGAACCGGTTGCGATATCAGTGCGGCACATTGGCGCTGCACCTGACTTGCGAACATCTCTCCCGCTTGAGAATCGGCCAACATTTCGTATAACTGTGCGTTGCTCACTAAGGCTTCCAGGCTCCTATTCATGACTTTTCTCGTCGTCTCACTCTGCTTCCATTGCCATACGGCAAAACCGAAGCCGACGATGCCTACTGCACCGAACAGAAGATTGAGTCCAAATTCGAGCATCTTCTCTATCGCGACCATTCTCTGTGTGGCCAACATTAAAATTTGACGTGTATTGATCCAGAGATACTTCGTGAAGTTTTCCCCTGGCCAAGCCGGGTGAACCACGATGTAGAGATCTACAAGGGTGATCAAGGGCGGCAGGTCGTGGAGCTGCAGGCAGCGGCAGGTTCAGTTCACAACACGCCAGTCCCAGGGCTGCTTTGTCATCCACAGGTGACCTCTACGACGGCAGTCGTCTCCAACCGCAAACAGCTCTGGACGGCGTCGACCATCTGCAGCTTGGGCCAGCGTCTTCTATGGGTGTAGGAGGGGGAGGCGACATCCGACCTGTTCTGCGACCGGTGATCCGGCTCAGATATTTAGACGCCGTTTCTTATGGTTCTCGTGAGGGCTGGGTGGCCTGGGGAAAGCCCAACTCGTCCAGCAGCGCGCTGAAGAGGTCCTCCGTAAAGGTCTCGCGCGAGCGGAGTAGGTCTTCGATCCGGGGCTGCTGCGCTGTGGCTGGGATGCCAGCCGCTGCAGCCCAAGCGAGGGCGCCTTCAGCGGCGGCTGGAACGTTCACTTCGAGCTCCGCGCGCTTGCTCCTCACCGCCTCGTTGAACTCGGGTGTGCCTACCCACAAGCTCACGTCGTCCAGATCCTCGGGTTCCTCGGTGAGGAATGCCGCAGTGTTGTCCAGGTTGAGCCAGGCCTGCCAGTGCTGCCCGTTGGATTCCAGCCCGGTCACGAGGGAGATGTCGCTGTCAGAGACGTCTGCGACGCAGGCAGGTGCGCCGCTCCAACCGACCAGGACGGACAGGTAGTCGTCCTCCCATAGTCCGTGGTCGAACTGGAGGGTCTGCCAACCGCCCGGCCGCGGCCACCACGAATGCACGGTGTCCTTCAGCTCCTGATTGATGCTGTCGAACGCGAGTGCTTCCTGCAGCGGACGCTGGCTACGAGCAAAGACCAGCTGACCCGAAAAACCCAGGGGACCCCCTCTACGGAGACGCGGCGTGCACCTTATGGCTTGCCACCGACAGAGCGGGCTGGGGTCGGCTCAGCTGCTGAGTCGGCAGTAGCCGACGAGGGCGGCGGCTATGCCGACGAAAGCCAGGAAGTGCTCGGCCTTGCGCTCGTATCGTGGGTGCAGGTGACGACACCCGGCCGGCCATGACACCGTGCGCTCGACCACCCAGCGGTGCCGGCCCAGGCGCTTTGACGACTCGATGCCCTTGCGGACGATCCGAGGGCGGATGCCTCGTTCGTGGAGGGTCGCCGAAGGCGATTTGTACATGCGGACCTCGTGTCAATTCCTGGCCGACTGCAGGCCGTGCAGCTCTCCGCGTGGGAGGGCTACGACCTCACCCGGCACCCTCGTCATCCTCCCCGAGGGAGGCCCGCACGCTCGGACCGCGTCTTGAACCGCATGGCCGCCGTCGGGATCACCGTCAGTCACGCCGTGGAGCAGCCGGAGCCTCGACAGGTCACCGCCGAGGAAGCAACGCTCCTCGGCACCAGAAGGCCGCGCTTGTCACCCACTCTGGCGGATCTACTCGGACCTACTGCAGCGACCGAGGGCGGCCCGTGGCGACGGCGGACATCGTGGCGCCCGCGACTCACTGCGGGATCGTGTACGAGATCCCGATCAACCGCTAGTCGGCGCCCCGGCGTCGAGCCAAGCAGAGAGTGCGGAGAAGTCGGCGTTCACGAGTCCCTTGGTCGGGTCGACGCGATGGAGCAGCGACGCCCCAGGGTGTTGCGCGGCGACCCAGACACGGTCCATGGCGCTGATCTCGTCGTCGACCCAGATGAACGGCCGACCGTCGGCCCACTCGACCAGAGGGCGGGTCTTCCAGTGCAGGCCGCGGGGGCCGTCGTCGGCGCCGGGGTCCGGCCACTCCACCATGCGGAGCTTCGGCAGGCCCAGGCGCGGTGCGACCGCCTCGTTCGCGTCCTCCATCCATGTCGTGGCCCACACGAGATGGCAGCCCAGGGCCAGGAGGCGCGGTCCGATTTCGGGATCCAGCCGATCGAGCAGCGGGTTCCCCTGATCGAGAGACGCGGAGGGGGCGGAAACAGCGGCTCGCGGCGGACCACCCGACGAACCGAACGGGATGAGCGGGCCGTCGACATCGAGGAAGAGGATCGGGCGGTCCGCTGCGCTTGTCACAGCCGCACGATAGCCCCGGAGCAGGGGAGGACTCAGCTTCCAGGACCGTCCCTGGGCTGTCCGAGGCTTCCCGAAGTCACTCGGCAGCTACCGACAGCGAACGACGGGCAAGCCGCTGTCATTGGCGAAACCCCAGCTCACAGCCCCCGGAGCAAACGGGTTAACACCCGAGGCTGGACGTCAGGCAAGATGGGGTGTATCTGCCCACTGCCTGATTTCAAGCTGCCGGACGGTTTCTCTTGGCTGAGTACATCTACACCATGCGCAAGACGCGCAAGGCAATCGGCGACAAGGTGATCCTTGATGACGTTTCGCTGAACTTCCTGCCCGGCGCGAAGATCGGTGTGGTCGGCCCGAACGGTGCCGGTAAGTCGACCATTCTGAAGATCATGGCGGGGCTGGACCAGCCGTCCAACGGCGACGCGTTCCTGTCGCCGGGATACACCGTCGGGATCCTGCTCCAGGAGCCCCCGCTCAACGAGGACAAGACCGTCCTGGAGAACGTCCAGGAGGGTGTCGCCGAGGTCAAGGGCAAGCTCGACCGGTTCAACGAGATCGCCGAGCTGATGGCGACCGACTACTCCGACGCGCTGCTCGACGAGATGGGCAAGCTCCAGGAGGAGCTGGACCACGCCAACGCGTGGGACCTCGACGCCCAGCTGGAGCAGGCCATGGACGCCCTCGGCTGCCCGCCCGGCGACTGGCCGGTCACCAACCTCTCGGGTGGTGAGAAGCGCCGCGTCGCGCTCTGCAAGCTGCTGCTCGAAGCCCCTGACCTGCTGCTCCTCGACGAGCCCACCAACCACCTCGACGCCGAGTCCGTGAACTGGCTGGAGCAGCACCTCGCCAAGTACGACGGCACCATCGTCGCCGTCACCCACGACCGGTACTTCCTGGACAACGTGGCCGGCTGGATCTGCGAGGTCGACCGCGGCCGCCTGCACGGCTACGAGGGCAACTACTCCAAGTACCTCGAGACCAAGGCCACCCGCCTCAAGGTCGAGGGCCAGAAGGACGCCAAGCGGCAGAAGCGGCTCAAGGAAGAGCTGGAGTGGGTCCGGTCGAACGCCAAGGGGCGGCAGGCCAAGTCCAAGGCCCGTCTCGCGCGGTACGAGGAGATGGCCGCCGAGGCCGACAAGATGCGGAAGCTGGACTTCGAGGAGATCCAGATCCCGCCGGGCCCGCGGCTCGGCAGCGTCGTCGTCGAGGTCACCAACCTCAGCAAGGGCTTCGGCGACAAGGTCCTGATCGACGACCTGAGCTTCACGCTGCCCCGTAACGGCATCGTCGGCGTCATCGGCCCGAACGGCGCCGGCAAGACCACCCTCTTCAAGATGATCCAGGGCCTCGAGACCCCGGACTCCGGTGACATCAAGGTCGGCGAGACCGTCAAGATCTCGTACGTCGACCAGAGCCGCGCCAACATCGACCCGAAGAAGACCCTGTGGGCGGTCGTCTCCGACGAGCTCGACTACATCAACGTCGGCCAGGTCGAGATGCCGAGCCGCGCCTACGTCTCCGCCTTCGGGTTCAAGGGCCCGGACCAGCAGAAGCCGGCCGGCGTCCTCTCCGGCGGTGAGCGCAACCGGCTGAACCTGGCCCTCACCCTCAAGCAGGGCGGCAACCTGCTGCTCCTCGACGAGCCGACCAACGACCTCGACGTCGAGACCCTCGGCAGCCTGGAGAACGCGCTGCTGGAGTTCCCGGGCGCGGCCGTGGTCGTCTCCCACGACCGGTGGTTCCTGGACCGGGTCGCCACGCACATCCTCGCCTACGAGGGTGACTCGAAGTGGTTCTGGTTCGAGGGCAACTTCGAGTCGTACGAGAAGAACAAGATCGAGCGGCTCGGTCCGGACGCCGCCCGTCCGCACCGCGCCACCTACAAGAAGCTGACCCGGGGCTGATCGGTCTTGCGTCACATCTACCGCTGCCCCCTGCGCTGGTCCGACATGGACGCGTACGGCCACGTCAACAACGCGGTCTTCGTCCGCTACCTGGAGGAGGCCAGGATCGACTGGCTGTTCCGCCCGGACAAGGAGTTCAAGCAGGGGTCGGTGGTGGCGCGCCACGAGATCGACTACAAGCGGCAGCTCGTCCACCGGCACCACCCGGTCGACATCGAGCTGTGGGTCACCGAGATCAGGGCCGCGTCCTTCACCGTCACCTACGAGGTGAAGGACGACGAGCTGGTCTACGTCCGGGCCTCGACGGTGGTCGTGCCGTTCGACTTCGAGGCCGGCCGGCCGCGCCGGCTCACCGCCGAGGAACGTGACTTCCTGGCGGAGTACCGGGACGACGACAAGGAGGAGGCCGTCGCCGCATGACGGAGCTCCACCTGGCCGACGACGGGGAGGCGGCGGACCTCGCGGCCTTCCTCTCCCGGCTGCTCCACTACGACCGGTCCGCCGCGGTCCGCCTCCAGGCGGCCGGCACCGCGCTGGCCGTCTTCGGCCGGCCGCCGTCCTTCGAGGTGCTGGCGGTCCGCGCGGTGCGGCTGGCCAAGCCGTACGAGGACGGTCTCGACGTCACCCTTGACGTGACCGTGTCCGCGGGGGAACTGCTGGAGTCGGTGGACGAGCGGGCCGGTACGGCCGCCGTGCCCGGGTCCGTGACCGGGCCGCCGTGGGCCGGTGTGCTGCCGCCGCGGAGCGGCTGGCGGCCGGAGCCCGGCCTGCCCGCGCCGCAGGACCTGCGTGCCACCGTGGCTGCCGCGGTGGGTGAATTCCGGTCCCGTACGGCCGAGTTGGCGCCGGACGGTCGTACCCGCGGCGCGCTCGACCGGATCGGCCGGGACATCTGGTCCCGGACCGTGGGCACCACCGGACTCCCGGTGCGGGCCGTGCACGCCGCCCAGTCGCTGGGCTTCCTGCGGCCGGCCGGCGCTACCGGCCGGGCCGCCGTGTCCCCGGCGGATCCGGCCGGCCCGGACACCGCCGACGAGGTCGTCCTGCTGTCGGCCGGGGCCTGGCTGCGGCTGCGGACACCGTTCGGGTCGATCGCCGTGCGCCGGGCGGGACTCGGGGCGCTGGACGTCAGCGTCCGCTGAATCCGCCCCGCTCCGTCTGCTCCCCGGCGGGTCAGTCGGGGGCGTTGACCATCGAGGCGGCCGCGTAGGTCAGGTAGTTCCAGAGCTGTTCCCGGTGCTCCTCGGAGAGCCCCAGCTCGTCCACCGCCACCCGCATGTGCCTCAGCCACGCGTCGTGCGCCGCCCGGTCCACCGTGAACGGGGCGTGCCGCATCCGCAGCCGGGGGTGGCCGCGGTTGTCGCTGTACGTCGTGGGGCCGCCCCAGTACTGGATGAGGAACAGGGTCAGCCGTTCCTCCGCGGGGCCCAGATCCTCCTCCGGGTACATCGGCCGCAGCAGCTCGTCCCCGGCGACGCCCTCGTAGAAACGGTGGACCAGCCGGCGGAACGTCTCCTCCCCGCCGACCTGCTCGTAGAAGGACTTCTCCTGAAGCGTGCCGCGCCGAATCTCTGTCACCCCTACATGGTCTCAGACGGGGTGACCCAGGACTCGAGACGTAGGACCGGACCGCCGGGGGTGCCTAGGCTTGGGGTATGGGCGCCTACGACGCGGGTACCGCCGCCGGTATCGAGGAGCTCGCCGCCGTGGCCCGCGGCGAGCTGGTGCGGGAGATCGACGCCGAGCGGGTCTGGGCGGCGGACCCGGTGTGGCGGGCGGCCTTCGAGGCGGTGCCCCGGCATCTGTTCGTGCCGTACTACTACGTCGCCGGGGCCCGCGGGTACGAGCGCCGCTGGGGCGAGAGCCCCGACCGGGCGGCGCGGGAGCGGTGGGTGCGGGGCGCCTACGAGGACGTTCCGCTGGCCACCCGGCTGCGCGACGGTGAGCTGCTGTCCTCCAGCAGCCAGCCGTCGCTGATGGCGCGGATGCTGGTGGCGCTGCGGGTCGCCGACGGCGACCGGGTGCTGGAGATCGGTGCGGGGACCGGGTACAACGCGGCGCTGCTGGCGCACCGGCTGGGGGACGACGGCCTGGTCACGACCGTCGACGTGGAGCCGGAGATCGCCGAGTCGGCACGGCGGCACCTGGCCTCGGCGGGGTACCGGCCGGCCGTCGTCACGGGGGACGGGGCACGCGGGGTGCCGGAACGGGCGCCGTACGACCGGATCATCGCGACGTGCGCGCTGCCGGGCGTGCCACGGGCGTGGGTCGAGCAGTGCCGAGCGGGGGCGCGGATCCTCACGCCGGTGTCCACCGGGCTGCTGGCGCTGACCGTGGCGGGCACGGGCAGTGCCGAGGGACGGTTCCTCGCGTCGGCGGCGTTCTTCGTGCCCTTGCGGGGGCTGGCGAGGGCCGGGGCGGGGGATGCGGGCGGGGTGCCGACCTGGGCCCTGGAGGACGAGTCGTTCCAGTTCCTGGCGGAGCTGACCCGGGGCGTGCTCGCGCCGGAGGAGGCCTATGCCGTGTGGGTGGGGGAGGACAGGCCGGGGCGGGAGCGGTACGGGGTGACCGTGGAGGCGGACGGGGAGTGGGCGTGGCTGGACGACCGGGAGGGGCCGTTCGCCTGGCCGCTCCCGGCCTGAGCATTGCTTTCGGCTGCGCGCCGGCGGGGTCCTTCGCGCAGTCCCCGCCCCCGTGTGGGGGTCCTTCGCGCAGTCCCCGCCCCCGTGTGGGGGTCCTTCGCGCAGTCCCCGCCCCCGTGTGGGGGTCCTTCGCGCAGTCCCCGCCCCCCTGTGGGGGTCTTTCGCGCAGTCCCCGCCCCCCTGTGGGGCGCTCCGGCTCAGCCTTGGCGGACGGTGATCGTCGTCCAGGCGCCCACGTGCACCCGGTCGCCGTCCTGCAACGGCACCGGGACGAAGGGCTGGATCGGTTCCTCGCCGCCGTTCACCGTGGTGCCGTTCGTCGAGTTCTGGTCGACGACCGCCCAGCTGCCGTCCGGCTGCTGGACGAGGACCGCGTGCTGGTGCGAGACGCCCGGGTCCTCCGGCGGCACCGACAGGTCGATGTCGGGGGTGTCGCCGGTGGAGTGCCGGCGGCGGCCGATGGTGACCTGGTTGCCGGTGAGGGTGCGCTGCTGCTCGGGGGAGTACGCGGGCAGGTTGAGGCCGGCCGCCTCGGGGCCCGAGCGCTGCATCATCGCCATGAAGTACTCGCGGTCCGGACCGATCGTCGCCGTCCAGGTCGCCGGGCCCTGCGGGAAACCGGGGCCGGGCGGGGCCTGCGTGGCACCGGGCTGCGGGTAGCCGTAGCCGCCGGAGCGGGCGCCCGGGGCGCCGGGGCCGCCCGACGGCGGGGAGATCACCCAGTCGTCGTCACCGCCGCCGAAGGACGGACCGCCGGCCGGGGGCCGGGTCTCCTGCGGGAAACCGGGCGGGGCCGGCGGGGCGGACTGCTGGTAGGCGCCGGGAGCGCCACCCGTGGTCGCACCGGGACCGCCGGGCGGCGGCACCGGCGGCCGGGACGGGTCGCCGCCGAAGGGGCCGCCCGCGGGACCTCCGGCCGGGTCGCGGGTGTAGGGGCCGGACGCCTGACCGGTGCCGGGTGCCTGACCGGTGCCGGGCGCGCCGCCGAACGGCGGGGGACCGCCCGCGTTCTGCCCCGGACCGCCGCCGAAGGCCGAAGACCCGCGTTCGCCACCGAAAGGAGGCGGACCGGACTGGCCGCGCTCACCGCCGAAGGGCGGGGGGCCCGACTGGCCGCGGTCACCGTAGGCCGGGGGACCGGACTGGCCGCGTTCGCCGCCGAACGGGGGCGGGCCGGACTGGCCGCGGTCGTCGCCGAAGGGCGGGGGACCGGACTGACCGCGTTCGCCGCCGAACGCCGGAGGGGACGGGGGGCCCGCCGGGCGGCCGCCGCGTTCGCCCCCGAACGGCGTCGGGCCCGAGGGCTCGCTGCCGAAGGAGGGGATCGGCTCGGCGGGGCGGTTCATCTGCGAGGGCCGCGAGCCCTGGTACTCGTACGAGTCGGTGTTGCCGCCGTACGACGGCGGGGCGGGCGGCCGGAAGGTGGGCGGCCCCGCACCGGGCGCTGGCGGACGCGGCGCGGCCGGGGTGTACGAGGTGGCCGTGTTGGTCAGGAAGTTCCAGCGGCACTCCTCGCAGAACGGCGCACCGCCCTCCCGGGGCGTACGGCACTGCGGGCACAGCTCCGCCTCGGAGCCGTTCGGCACGGCCGAGAGGTGACGGCCACCGGGGCCGCCCCCGGGGCCGCCGGCCGGGGCGCCGGGCGCGGGCGGCGGGAAGCCGTAGCCGCCGCCGGCGGTCGGCGGGGGCGGCGGAGGAGGTACGGCACCGGCCATGCGGTGACCGCACACCTCGCACCAGTCGTCGGAACCCGACTGGTGTCCGTTCGGGCAGGTCGGCATGTCGGCGCTTCCCTCTCTGTCAGGTTCGTCCTGAGCCTGTCTGGGTGTCCTGCGGTACTGCTGGGTCCGTTCTCAGGTCACTTCTTTACACGAACAGTCTTTGTGGACCTTGTCTCGAGAGTCATCTCGTCGGCCTCCGCAACCTTCGCTTTCAGTCGCACAGTACCTGTCGCGGCGTCGACCACGTCCACCACCTTCGCAAGCAGTTTCGCAGTATCCGCGTTCCCGGAAGCGCTTGCCAACTGAACGGCCCGACCCAGTTTGGCGGTTGCTCCGTCCATATCGCCCGCTTTGCGCAGATCGAGACCCTGTTGGATGGCTTGTGCCAGTTCGGCCTGGCCTGTGTAGTGGGCGACCTGCGGGTTGATGGAGGTCGAGGCCGCCATGTCGTCCGTCCAGACCGCCCTGATCAGGCCTTGCGCACCCAGGTTCTGGGCGCTGCCGTCGGGCTGCGGGACCACCAACGAGACCCGGGCGGCGAGCATTTCCTGGCCGAGACCGGCCGAGGGGACCTCCACGCAGACGTGGTAGTCGCGCGACTCGTCTCCCCAGGAGCCGGTCGGGTAGTCCCCGGCGCGCGGCCCGGCCTCGGTGCGCCGGTCGGTCAACTGCTCCACCGTGGGCGCCACTTGCTTGACGAACTTGATGGTCGTGCCGACCGGGGTCCACAGCCGCAGCGCCACGTCCGCGACCTCCTTGCCCATCGCCGTCTCCATCATCTGCGTGAAGTCGGCGGCCAAACCCGTGGGATCGGCGACGATGTCGGCGGTGCCGAGGAGCGCGGAGGCTATCCCTGTGACTTCTTTCACTTCCCAGTCCGTGCCCACACCGCGGGCGTCACAGGTGAACCGTCCGGCGCAGGAGTCCAGGGCGCCCCTCAGGTCCTCCGGCGACTCGTGCTCGTTGCGGCCGTCGGTGAGCAGGATGCCGTGCCGGATCGTGACGTCCCCGGAGGAGAGCAGCCGGTCGGCCAGGCGCAGCCAGGTGCCGATCGCCGTGCCGCCGCCCGCGCTCAGTCTCCGCAGCGCCTGCTTGGCCTGCTCCCGGGTGGTGCGGTCGGCCACCGCGAGCCGCCCGCCGCCCGGATAGACCTCCTTGGCCACGTGCGTGCCGCCGACCACCGCGAAGTGGGTGCCGTCGCGCAGGGTGTCGACCGCGGCCGCCGTGGCGTCCCGGGCGTTGCGCATCTTGGTGGGCGGGTAGTCCATCGAGCCCGAGCAGTCGACCATGACCACCACACCGGCCGACGGCCCCTGCCCGGGTGCGTACGACGCCCCGACCGCGGTCCCGACGGTGCCTCCGCCGGTCGAGGTCACCGTGACGATCGCGTTGACCTCGCGGCCGCCGTCCGGCAGGTACTCGTTCTGGTACACGTCCACCGAGAACTGCGGCACGTTCGACTTCGAGAAATTGGCCATGACTGCTCCGGTCCCCCTCCACCCGCGTGACGGGTGCTGACGATGTGCGGACCGGTCCCCTCCGGTCCGCTTCTGCTTCCCCTGTGCTTCCCCTGCCCCGTTCCGCTCTCCCGTTTACGGCCGTTTTGCGGCGGCCTCAGGCGGATCCTGCCCCCTGCGGCGGCGCCGGGAACGGGAGCAGCGCCACTGTTACGTTGTCGTGGCCCCCGCCGTCCAGGGCGTGGCCGACCAGGACGCGGGCCGCGTGCAGCGGTCGCAGCGCCACGTCCGCGGGCACGATCTCGGACATCTCCTCGGCCGTCTCCGCGTAGTTCCACAGGCCGTCCGTGCACACCACCACCACACCGGGCCGGTCCGGCTTGAAGGAGGCGGTGTGCGGCTCCAGTTCGTAGGCGTCCGCGCCGAGCCAGCCGGTGATCGCGTGGGCCCGCTCGTCGGCGTACGCCTCCGCCTCGCTCATCAGCCCCGCGGCCACCATCTGCGCGGCCCAGGAGTCGTCCTCGGTGAGCCGGGCCGGCGGTGAACTGCGGTCCGCCGGCACCCAGTAGGCGCGGCTGTCGCCGACCCAGCCGACGACCAGCAGGCCCGAGGTGACGACCGAACCGACGATCGTGCAGGCCGGCGCGTTCTGGTGCGGAGTGTGCTCACGGGCCGAAGTGGGTTCGTCGGCCAGCGCGTTGACGGCGTGGGACGCGGCGACGATCGCCTCGTGCAGCGCCGCCTGCGGATGGGTGCCCTGCGGCAGCGCGGCGAGCAGCGCCTCGTTGGCGGCCCGGGAGGCGGCCATCGAGGCCTCGTCGGGACGGGTCGCCGAGGAGACCCCGTCGCAGACGACCGCGAGCACCGCCGGGGTGCCGTCGGGCAGCGCGGTGTGGCCGACGGCGAACGCGTCCTCGTTGCGGTGGTGGCGCAGCCCGCGGTCGCTGACGGCGGCCACCGGCCCCGACTCCTGCTCCATGTGGTCGCGCTCGCGGGGCTGGGCGTGCCCGCAGTTCTCGCAGTAGCCGTCGTCATCGACCCGGCCCGCCCGGCAGGCCACGCACACCTGCGCCGCACCGGACCCGGTGCTCTCGGCGCCCGTCGCGTTCCCGGCGCCCGCTGCCTCCCCGGCGCCCGCCGCGTTCCCGGCGTCCTCGGCGTTCCCGCCGGCGGAGGCGGCCACCCGCGGGTCCGGCGCCTGCAACGCGTAGTCGTCGTCGGGCGCCGGCGGCCGGTCGAACCGCACCCCGGCCGCCGACGGCACCGGCGAGCCGTGCTGCGCCGGAGAACCGGGCGGTACCGGTGAACCGGGCGGTACCGGTGAACCGTGCGGCGCCGGTGAACCGGGCGGTACCGGTGAGCCGTGCGGTGCCGAAGCGGGCAGCGGCTTGCCGCCCGAGTCGGTGCCGGGCAGATCGGTCGGCAGATGCGGGGAAGCGGGCGTCGAGGAGCTCTCCGGCTCGGGCGGGGGCCAGTCCACACCGGAGGGTCCCACACCGGGGGCGCCCATGGTGAGGGTCGGGTGGTCCTGCGGCGCGGCGGGCACGGCCGACAGGTCGTACCCGCACGCACCGCAGAACAGGTCACCCGATTCGAGCGGCTCCGCGCAGCTCGGGCACTTCGCCGGTGCGGCCTGCTGGGGCATCTGCGACATCAACTACACCCACGTCCGGGGGCGGTAACGGTTGGCCCGTTCCACCAGGTCGATCCTCTCCTCACCGCCGGTCGCCAGTCTGGCCAGCGTGCGGTACGAGCGTTCCAGGCCGAAGCGGAGGCCCCGTTCGTCCAGACCGCTGCCGAGCAGCACCCGGCCACCGGTGGCGGGCTGTACGCCCTGGCCCCCGGAGAGTATCCAGTCCAGCGCGCAGCCGAGGACTTCCGCCGACAACTGCTCGCGCCGGGCCGGATCCAGACCGTACGCGTCCAGCCCCTCGATCTGCCCGGCGGCGGCCGTCAGATCGTCCAGGAACGGGGTGTCGTCCAGCGCCGCCGTCCGGTGCCGCAACCGCGCCCGGACGGCCGCCACCCGGGCCGCCGTGTAGTGGATCGAGGCCTCAGGCACCGACTCCAGCGTCTTCACGGCACCCCGCCGGTCGCCGGCCGCCAGCTGCACCCGGGCCAGCCCGAAGGCCGCGCTCACGAAACTCGGGTCGGTCGCCCACACCAGCCGGTAGTACTCGGCCGCGTTGTCCAGCTGGCCCAGCACCTCCGCGCACAGGCCGAGCGCCAGCTTGGGCGCGCTCTCGCCGGGGAACGCGTCGTAGATCGCGTCGAAGGACAGCGCCGCGCCCTCGAAGTCACCGGTGACCAGCGCGGCCACCCCCCGGTACCAGACCACCCGCCAGTCGTCGGGCCGCTCGCCCTCCAGCTCGCCCAGCGCGGTCAGCGCGGCCTCGTGCTCGCCGCCCTCCAGCCGGGCCCGGATCCCCCGCAGCCGGGTCTCCACGGTCTGCGTGGGCGCCGCGGCCAGCGCCCCGAGCAGCTCGCCCGGCGCCGCGGTCATCATCAGACCGGCAAGCAGACCCGCGTTCGGATCGCTCTGGTCGACCAGCGGGACGGGCAGGGCGAGCCCGGCGGCCGGGGTGGCGACACCCTTCACGAGGGAGGGCGCGGTGCCGGCGGAGGCCGACCCGCCCGGCGGCTCCAGCGCGAGCGTTCTGGAGGCCACCGCCCGGCCGCCCAGCCGGGACACCTCCCCGTCCAGCTTCGGGAACAACTCCGTGTCCGTGACCTTCACCTCCGGCCCGAACAGCGTCGACAGGGCGGGCCTGGCCCGGCCGGTCTGCACCGACACGACCTCCCGCAGCACCCCCGTCAGCTGCTCGGCCATCTCCTGCGCGGAGGCGAACCGGCGGGCCGGGTCCGGGTCGGTGGCCCGCACCAGCAGCCGGTAGAAGGACTCGTACTGCCGGAAGACCTCGATGTTGTCCGGGTCGGGCAGCGAGTCCACGAACACCGTCGTGTAGCCCTGGAAGTCGAAGGTGAGCACGGCCAGCGTGCGGCCCACGGTGTACAGGTCGGAGGCGACCGACGGGCCGACCTCGGCGACCTCCGGGGCCTGGTAGCCGACCGTGCCGTAGATCGCCGACTCCTCGTCGTCCATCCGGCGCACCGCGCCCATGTCGATCAGCTTGAGCTGGTCCTCGGTCTGGATCGCGTTGTCGACCTTGAAGTCGCAGTACAGGAGGTTGCGGCTGTGCAGATGGCCGAGCGCCTCCAGGGCCTCGATGCCGTACGCGCAGGCCT
Organism: Streptomyces arenae; assembly: GCF_022343545.1. Taxonomy (NCBI): domain Bacteria; kingdom Bacillati; phylum Actinomycetota; class Actinomycetes; order Kitasatosporales; family Streptomycetaceae; genus Streptomyces; species Streptomyces arenae. The sequence continues at coordinate 29,404 of NZ_JAKQYH010000043.1, read as the reverse complement.
GCTCCACCGGCAGCGGGTCACGGCGGCCCGCCGGGGTGCGCCGGGCGTTGGCGATCTCCTTGAGGGACTTGCCGCCGACGTACTCCATGACGATGTAGCCGTCGAGGGAACCGGTGCGCTTGTCGAGGTGCTCGACGAAGTTGTAGATCCGCACGATGTTGGCGTGCTCGATCTCCGCGAGGAACCGCCGCTCGGAGATCGCGGCGGCCATCGCGTCCTGGTCACCCGTGTCCAGGAGGCCCTTGAGCACCACCCAGCGGTCCGCCACCGCCTTGTCCACGGCGAGGTAGATCCAGCCCAGGCCGCCGTGCGCCAGACAGCCCGCCACCTCGTACTGGCCGTGCACCACGTCACCGGCCTTGAGCTTGGGCACGAACGAGTACGGGTTGCCGCACTTGGTGCAGAACCCCTCGGTCCGCCCCGGCCGCTCGCCCCGGGCCCGCCCCACCGGCGCCCCGCAGTCCGAGCGCGAGCAGAACCGCTTGCGCTCGGGCACCTCCGGGTTGTCCAGGACCATCTCGCGCGGGTCCGGCCTCGGCACCTGCGGCACCGCCACCAGGCCCGCGCCCAGCCTGCTGCGCCCGGACGTGCCGGCCGACGAACCCGAACTGCGCACCGACACCGAACGCCCCGTCGACCGGCCCGACAGGGACCGCGACAGCCGCCCGGAGACCGAGCGCCGCGACTTCGACGACTGCGACGACGTACGCGAACTGCGGCCGGTGGCGCGCGAACTCCCGCTGCCCGCCGAGTCCCGGCCGCCGGCCGTGATCCCGGTGGGCGGCGAGTCGAGCGTCCCCTTCGCCGAGACGACCGGCGCGAGACCGCAGGTGTCGCAGTACAGCTCGCCGCCGCCGACGTCCTCGTACGACCCCTCGCAGCCCGGCCGCTGGCACGTCTGTCCCGCCTGGCTCATACCTGTTCCCCCCTCCGGTCCTCGGGCCCGCCCTGCTGCGGCACCCGCGGCGCCCCCAGCGCCTCGGCCGCCGCCCGCTGGTAGCGCAGCACCGCCTGCTCCGCGACCCTGAGGTCGCAGGGCGCGCTCCACAGCATCCGGCGCGCCGCGTCGTACCGCTCGATCAGGAACGGGTCCTCGGCCAGCCCGTGCCGGGCCACCTTCGCCTTGTACGCGTCCAGCCGGCCGCGCAGCTCCGCGCGCACCGCGAGCGGCGCGGTGACCGCCGTCAACGACTCGCGGGCGCGCAGCAGTTCGTCGTCCGCCTGCTGCTCCAGCGACTCCAGGAGCGGCGACAGCCGGTGCCACTGCGCCTGCCTGCGGTACTCGGCGGCCGTCGCCAGCTGCTCCTGCAGCGCGGTCGGCGGACCGCTGACCACCGGCACCTCGGTCGCCGCGATCTTCGCCAGCACCTCACCGCGCGCGGTGCGCGCCTCGGCGAGCGTGCGGTCCGCGCGGGACAGCACGTCCCGCAGCTTGATCAGCCGGGCCTCGGCGTCCTGCCGCACCGTCAGCACGGCGTCGATCTCGCGCCGCACCTCCTCCAGCGCCCGTGCCTCCCGGTCGTACACCGTGGTGTCCGGACGGCCGCCGCCCGGGGCCGAACTGCCCTGCGCGGGAACCCAGAAGCCCAGCGGGTCCGAGACCACGTCCGCACGCAGCTTCGTCAGTATCCGGGTGATCCGCTCCAGGTCGTCACCGGCCGGGTGCTCGCCCGGGCGCACCCCCACCGAGTGCGCCAGCTTGCGGGTGCGCTGCAGCTCCGCGGCGAGTAAATCGATCCGCGCGGGCAGCGCCGACCAGACCGCGTCCGCGGTCACGACCATGTCCAGCGAGGTCGCGTACAGCTCGTTCATCCGGTCGACCAGGGCCGCCAGCGAGAAACGCTCGCTGAGCCGGCCCGCCGCCGACAGCAGCGTCGGCGCGTTCGCCGTCGCCGTGGCGCTGCCGGCCACCGTCACCGACTCGCCGCGCAGCAGCTCGGTCAGCTCCACCAGGTCCTCACGGCTGGACCAGCGGCGGCGGGCCCGGATCTCCCGGGCGCCGCGCAACGCGTCCGAGTACGCGTCGAAGTACGCCCACAGCAGGCTGATCGACGCCTCGGCGGTGGTCCACCGCTCCCGGGTCGTCCCGGTCAGCTCGGCGCCTTCGAGGAGTCTGCGGCCCGCGTGGTCCTGAAGGGCGAGCAGCGAGGTCTCGATCGCCTCGTGCTCCGCGCCGAGCCGCGCCAGCGCACGGTCCACCTCGTCCCGGTCCATCACCGGCCCGGCGGGGTCCGTGACGCCCATCGATCACCTCTCGCTCGTTCGTCGGGGCATGGCCGCGCGGATGCGGGTCAGCTCTTGCGCAGGTACTGCGGCGCGGGCGGTTCCGACGCCGTCGAGCGCTCTCCCAGTGTCGCCGACAACCACTTGGTGTACGAGTCCTGCCAGCCGTCGGACCGGTAGTCCACGAGGACCTGGTTGACCCGGCGTACCAGATCGGTCGCGTTCTTGTTCATCGCCACGCCGTAGTACTCGGTGGTGAACGCCGGACCCTTGAGCGCGACCGTCGGGTCCTGCGCGGCCTGGCTGGCGGCGAGCGCGCCGTCGGTGATGACCGCGTCGACCTCGCCGAGCTGCAACCGCACCAGGCAGTCCAGCTGGTTGGGGACGACGGTGATCCTGACCGAGGAGGGCACCTTGCCGGACTGCCGGTCGGCGGTCACGTCGTCGAGAGCCGTCGAACTGGCGGCCACGCACACCCGCTTGTCCGCGAGCGTCGTGTTGTACCCGCTGATCGCGGACGACTTGGGAGCCAGCACCTGCTGCCCGGTCCTGAAGTAGGGCGCGGAGAACGCGACGTCGTCCAGCCGCTTGCAGGTGATGGTCATGGTGCGCACCACCATGTCGACCCGGCCCTGCTGGAGCGCCGGTATCCGCTGGCTCGTCGGGATCGCCTTGAACGTCACGTCCTTCGCGTCGCCGAGGATGTCCTTGGCTATCCGGTGCGCCAGGTCGATGTCGAAACCCTCCAGGTCCGCATCCGAGTTGTTCGGGTTGCGGTAGCCCCAGCGGTAGCTGTTCTGGTCGACGCCCACGACCAGCTTCCGCGCGGAGCCCTTACGGGCCTTGATGGCCTCGATCGTCACGCCGTCGGCGCCCGACGGCGCCCAGGTGTCGTTCTGCACCTGCGAGTCCACGCAGTCGCCGGCGCGCGCCTGGCGGCCGGTGGCCAGTTTCCCGCCGCCGGACGCGCTGTCGCCGCCGTCCTCTCCGTGCGACTGGGTGAGCGGCAGCAGCAGCACGAACGCCAGCGCCAGCACGCAGCCGACCGCCATCGCGCCCACCCCGCCCCAGCCGCGCAGGGCCAACCGCAGCCTTCGTACGAACATCGCCACGCCCCCTCTCACCGGTACTCCGAAAGCCTGCGCCCGATGCCGGACAGCGCGCCCGCCGCCGCCGCGACCCCCAGCATGGCGGTACCGATCGGCAGCCCGGACATCGCGTCCCGCCCGTCGGCGGCCTGCTGCTGGAACTCGCGCTGCTCGTGGTCCAGGGCGGTCTTCAGGTTGGCGTCGACGCTGTCGAAGCACTCGCCGGTCGCGTCCTTCGGGCCGATCACCTTGGCCAGCGCCGCCGCGTAGTCGCCGTCCTCGTCCGAGTGGCGGGCGCCGGCGTGCCGCTCCTTCCACACCTTCATGTTCCCCTGGGCCGCCACCACGGGCTTGCGGCCACCCGGGTCGTCCGCGAGCGCCGCCGCCCGGGCGAGGCCCTTGCCGAGGGCGTCCATGTCCTTGTCGAAGTCGTAGTAGTACGTGTCGTACGTCTGGTCGCCGACCTTGACGGTCTCGGCGCCGCGCGCCACCAGGCTCAGGTTCTCGTTGCCCCGGGCCTTCAGGGAGGCGATCCGGGCGTCCTGGAGCACGTTCAGCGAGCGGACGCCGTGGTCGTAGGAGTCGTCCAGGCCGGCGCGCGCGATGCTGTGGCCGACGACCAGCCACAGCAGCGTGACGACGGTCGCCGCGGAGGCCGCGACCAGGCCGTGGTTCAGCACCCGGTTGGTACGGCGGTAGTGGCGCAGCTGGGCCCAGGCGAGCGCGGCGAGCGCCAGCAGCCCGAGGGCGATCGCCGCCCAGGGGTACGGCGTCGCGTCCGAGTAGTCCGAGGCGAGCCGCGCGTTCTCCTTCGTGTACAGCTGCTGGGCCGCCGGGAGCATCTCGTGCTGCATCTTGTCGTTCGCGTAGCGCAGGTAGGCGCCGCCGACCGGGTAGCCCTGCCGGTTGTAGACCCTGGCCCGCTCCACGAGCCCCTTGTACTCCGGCAGCAGTCTGTTCAGCTTCGCCACGGCCGCCTCGGAGGGCGAGCCGGGCTCGGAGTTGGCGGCGGCGTTGACCAGTCCTTCGGCGGCGTTCCGGATGTCCTGCTCGTAGGTGGTGCGGGAGGCCGCCGTCTCCTGGCCGCCGGCCAGGAAGCCGCTGGAGGCCGCCGTGTTGGCGTCCGCCAGGGAACGGTAGATGTCCGCCGCGCTCGAACTGAGCGGCTGGCTGCGGTGCAGCACGTCGTCGGCGGCGGCCGCGCGGTCGCTCATCTGCCAGGCGGTGACGGCACCGAACGCGACGATCAGCGCGGCGAGCACGGCGCCGATGAGGCGCAGCCGGCCGGGCTCCGTGGTGGCGGCGGCCCGCAGGCGGTCGGCGCCCTCCACGAACGCGGAGCGGCGCGGGGCGGGCTGGGGAGCCGGGGTGGTCCGGGGGGCCGGGACGGGCAGGGCGGGGCCTGCTCCTGGCGGTGCCGTACTGCTTGTCGGCGGGTGTGTCACTCGACCTCCCCCATGGTCATCCGGTCGCCGCCCAGTATCGCCGCCCGGACTGACATTCGGCACCGGCGTTCACTGGATCTTGATCGGATCGCAGCGGAACCCCTGCCCATGAATACGCCGGGGGATTCGGTTCGGTTCCGGAGGGGTGGTGTGGGGTTGTTCGGGCCGGGGAGGGGTGGTGACGGTTCGTGGCGGGGCGCGGGTGGGTGGGGGGTGCTCGCGCAGTTCCTCCCCCGGCCTTCGGCCGGGGGCACCCCCAGCGCCCCTGACGGGGCGCGTCAGCTCGTCGTCAGCCTTCGAAGTGGGCCCGGACCCTTTCCTGCGCGTCCGGTCCTGCTCCTGTCGTGTCCAGGCCCAGCAGCGCGGCGCCCAGGACCGGGCGGGCCGTCACCACCCTCGGGACCGCTTTCGGGGCGCGGGCCGCCAGCAGCTCCCGCACGCCGTCGTCCAGTTGGGGGTGGCCGCCGGTCAGGACCCCGCCGCCCAGCAGCACGGGCGTCTCCTCTTCGAGGAGTTCCAGCCGGGTCAGGGCCACCGTCGCCATGGTCACCACCTCCTGCGCCAGCCGGTCCACGACCGCCCGCGCCACCGGATCACCCTCCGCCGCCGTCGCGAACAGCACCGGCGTCAGCTCGTGCCGGCGGCCGTGCCCGACGTGCTCCAGGTGGAGCGCCTCGATCAGCGCGTACATGGACGTCAGTCCGAAGTGCGCGGGCAGGGTGCGGGCCAGGGCCGTCGGCTCCCCCCGGCCGTCCTCCGCCCGTGCCGCGTGCCACAGCGCCTCCTCGGCCAGGCCCCAACCGCCGCCCCAGTCACCGGAGATCCGCCCTATCGCCGGGAAGCGGGCGGTACGGCCGTCGGGGCGCATGCCGACGCAGTTGATGCCCGCGCCGCACACCACGGCGACGCCCCGCGGCTCGGCGACGCCCGCCCGCAGGATGGCGAAGGTGTCGTTGCGGACGGTCACCGAGCCGCCCCAGCCACGGGCCGCCAGCGCGGCGGCCAACTGCTCCTCCTCGACCGGCAGATCGGCGTTGGCGAGGCAGGCGGAGACATGGGCGACCGAGGTGACCCCGGCGGCGGCGTACGCCTCGCCGACCGCCCCGGCCACCTCGTCCACGGCCTGCTCCACACCCACCACCGGCGGCCGGAAGCCGCCGGCCCGGGCCGTGGCGAGGACCTCGCCGTCCGCCGCCACCACCGCGACGTCGGTCTTGCTGTTGCCCGCGTCGATGGCGAGGACACTTGCGGTCAGGCCCACGCGAGGTGCTCCCGGTTGTGCGCGATCAGTCGGTCGGTCAGGGCGTCGGCGTACTCGTACTGGCCGACCAGGGGGTGGGCGAGCAGGGCCCGGAAGACCCGGTCCCGGCCGCCGCGCAGCGCCGCCTCCAGCGCCAGCTCCTCGTACGCGGTCACGTTCGCCACCAGGCCCGCGAACAGCGGGTCGACGTCCGGGACGGGCAACGGCACCGGGCCGCTCGCGCCGACCGCCGCCTGCACCTCGATCACCGCGTCGTCGGGCAGGAAGGGCAGCGTGCCGCCGTTGTACGTGTTCACCACCTGGTAGGGGTTCCCGGCACCGCCCAGCAGCGCCGCCGTCAGGTCCACCGCCGCCTCCGAGTAGTAGGCGCCGCCCCGCTTCGCGAGCAGCTCCGGCTTCTCGTCGAGCGTCGGGTCGCCGTACATCTCCAGCAACCGCTCCTCCATCGCGGCCACTTCGGCGGCGCGGGACGGCTTGGTGCGCAGCTCCCGCACCACCTCGTCGTGCGCGTAGTAGTAGCGCAGGTAGTACGAGGGGATCACGCCCCCCAGGCGGTCGAGGAGGGCCGACGGCAGCTTCAGGTCCGCGGCGATCGTCCCGCCGTGCTCCGCGAGCAGCTTGGGCAGCACGTTCTCGCCCTCGGGGCCGCCGAGGCGGACCGCGGTCTCCCAGGTGAGGTGGTTCAGGCCCAGGTGGTCGAGGTGGATGTCGGACGGCGTGACCCCGAGCAGGTTCGCGAACTTCCGCTGGAAGCCGATCGCCACGTTGCACAGCCCGACCGCCTTGTGGCCGGCCTGGAGCAGGGCGCGGGTCACGATCCCCACCGGGTTGGTGAAGTCGATGATCCAGGCGTTCGGGTTGGTACGGCGGACCCGTTCTGCGATGTCCAGGACGACCGGGACCGTGCGCAGCGCCTTGGCCAGGCCGCCCGCGCCGGTGGTCTCCTGGCCGATGCAGCCGCACTCCAGCGGCCACGTCTCGTCCTGCTGCCGGGCCGCCTGCCCGCCGACGCGCAGCTGGAGCAGTACCGCGTCGGCGCCCTCCACGCCCGCGTCCAGGTCCGAGGTGGTGACGACACGGCCGCCGTGACCCTGCTTGGCGAAGATGCGGCGGGCCAGTCCGCCCACCAGTCCCAGGCGTTCGGCGGCCGGGTCGACCAGCACCAGTTCCTCGACGGGCAGGGTGTCCCTGAGCCGCGCGAAGCCGTCGACGAGTTCGGGGGTGTAGGTCGAGCCTCCGCCGACCACAGTGAGTTTCATGCTTGGTTAACCCTTCACTCCGGTGAGCGTGACGCCCTCGACGAACGCCTTCTGGGCGAAGAAGAACACGAGGATCACGGGGGCCATGACCAGTACGGTCGCGGCCATGGTGAGGTTCCAGTCGGTGTGGTGCATGCCCTTGAACGACTCCAGGCCGTAGGAGAGGGTCCAGGCGCCCGGGTTCTCCGAGGCGTAGATCTGGGGACCGAAGTAGTCGTTCCAGGCGTAGAAGAACTGGAACAACGCCACCGCGGCGATACCGGGTTTCGCCATCGGGAGCACCACCCGCAGCAGGGTCCTGAGGTCCCCGCAGCCGTCCACCTTCGCCGCGTCCAGGTACTCGTTCGGGATCGTCATCAGAAACTGGCGCAGCAGGAAGATGGAGAACGCGTCACCGAACGCCATGGGCACGATCAGCGGCCACAGGGTGCCCGACAGGTCCAGCTGCTTCGCCCAGAAGAGGTACATCGGGATGACGACCACCTGCGGCGGCAGCATCATCATCGAGATCACCAGCATCAGGGAGAGATTGCGGCCCCGGAAGCGGAACTTGGCGAGCGCGTACGCCACCGGCAGCGAGGAGACCACGGTCAGGACGGTGCCCAGGCCCGCGTAGAGCAGGGTGTTCTTCCACCAGGTCAGGAAGCCCGGGGTGTCGAAGACCTTCCGGTAGTTGCCCCACTCCCAGGTGTGCGGGATCAGGTCCCGGCTCAGTGCCTGGGTGTCGCTCATCAGCGAGGTCAGGAACACGAACACGAAGGGGAGCGTGAAGAACAGGGCGGCGGCGACGCCGAGGGAGTGCACCGCCACCCAGTTCAGCAACGCCTTGCGGCGGGCGGTGCGTTCGGCCGCCGACAGCGGCTCGGGGGCCAGTTCGGCCGGCCGGTCCAGCACTTGGGTCATCATCAGTCACCTGCCTGGATGAGACCGCCCCGGCGCCGCATCAGGAGAGCGGTGAACGCCATGGACAGGGCGAAGAGGACGAGGGCGACGACGCACGCGGAGCCGTAGTCGAAGCGCTGGAAACCGAGGTTGTAGACGAGCTGCGGGAGGGTGAGCGTCGACTTCTCCGGATAACCGGGCTCGAACTGCGTTCCCGCGCCCTGGATGACGCCCGAGGCGACCTTTCCGGCGATCAACGGCTGTGTGTAGTACTGCATCGTCTGGATGACACCCGTGACGACCGCGAACATCACGATCGGTGAGATGTTCGGCAGGGTGACGAACCGGAACCGCTGCCACGCCGACGCGCCGTCCAGTTCCGCCGCCTCGTACTGCTCGGTGGGTACGTCGAGCAGCGCGGCCATGAAGATGACCATCAGGTCGCCGACACCCCACAGGGCCAGCAGGGTCAGCGCCGGCTTCGACCAGGTGGGGTCGTTGAACCAGCCGGGGGCCGGGATGCCGACCTTTTCGAGGATCGAGTTGACCGGGCCGGTACCGGGGTTGAGGAGGAAGGCGAACGCCATGGTCGCCGCGACCGGCGGAGCCAGGTAGGGCAGGTAGAAGAGGGTGCGGAAGACACCGGTACCCGTCTTTATCTTCGTGATGAGCATCCCGATGCCGAGTCCGAAGACGACCCGCAGCGAGACCATCACGACGACGAGCCACAGGGTGTTGCGCATCGCGGGCCAGAAGAACGGATAGTGCTCGAAGACGTACGTCCAGTTTTTCGTGCCGCTCCACGTCGGCGGCCGGAAACCGTCGTAGTGCATGAACGAGAAATAGACCGTCGAGATCAGCGGATACGCGAAGAACACCGCGAAGCCGATCAGCCAGGGCGACATGAAGGCGGCCGTACGAAGCGCCGACCGGCGGCGCTTCGACGCCAATGTGACGGTGCTCATCGCTACTTGGCCTGCGCGATGTCCGTGTCGATCTGCGCGGCGGCCTGCTTCAGGCCCGCCTTCAGGTCGGTGACCTTGCCGCTCTCGTAGTCGTAGCCGAGCTGCTGGATCGTCGTCAGGTACACACCGCCGTTGACGGAGGCCGGCGCCGTGGTGGAGTCCGGGTTCGCGGCGATGTCCAGGAACGTCTTGAACCGCGGGTCGTACTTCAGCTTCGGCGACTTGAGGGCGGCCAGCGTGGAGGGCACGTTGTGGATGGCGTTGGAGAAGTTCACCACCGCGTCCGTGTCGGTGCTGATGTACTTCACGAACTCCCAGGCCGCGTTCTGCTTCTTGCTGGTGGCGGCGACACCGGCGATGGTGCCGGTGATGTAGCCCTTGCCGTACTGGGCGGCCTGGTCGTCCGGGACCGGCAGCGGGGCGACGCCTATGTCGAACTTCGGCTTGGCGTCCAGGGCCATCCCGAGCCGCCACTCACCGTCGAGCTGCATGGCGACCTGCCCGGTCTGGAAGGGGTGCTTGGGGCCCCACTCGTCGCCCAGGGTGGCCCGGAACCTCTCCAGCTTCTGGTAGCCGCCGAGTTGGTCGACCAACTGCTTCTGGAGCGTGAACGCCTTCTCGAACGCCGGGTCCTTCGCCACTTCCGACGTGCCCTTGCTGTCGAAGTACGTCGGCGAGAACTGACCGAGGTAGTGCTCGGTCGTGGTCTCCCAGCCGTGGTAGTCCGGCATGAAACCGAGCTGCTTGTAGCTGTCGCCCTGGGTGATCGTCAGCTTCTTCGCGTCGGCCTCGAACTCGGACCAGGTCTTCGGCGGGCTGGTGATGCCGGCCGCCTTGAACGCCGTCTTGTTGTAGTAGAGCCCGTACGCGTCCCCGAGCAGCGGCACCGAACAGCGGTCGCCCTCGAACTGGGTGTACTCGTTCATCGCCTTCGGGAACGTCGTCTGCGGATCGATGCCCGACTTCTTGAAGAACGGGTTGAGGTCGACCAGCGCGCCCGAGGAACAGAACTTGCCCACGTTGTTGGTGGTGAACGACGAGATGACGTCCGGGGCCTTGTCGCCGCCCGAGCGCAGCGCCTGGTTGATCTTGTCGTCGGTCATGTTGCTGACGACCTTGACGTGGATGTTGGGGTGCGCCTTCTCGAAGCCGGCGATCAGCGCGTCGACCGCCTTCACCTCGTTGGGGGCGCTCCAGGCGTGCCAGAAGTTGATGGTGGTGTCCGCGGAGGCGTCGTCGGAGGCGCCGGAGGAGGACTGCCCGGTGCAGGCGGTGGTGAGCAGGACCAGTGAACTGGTCAGGACGGTCAGTGCAAAAGCCGTCTTTCGGGCGGTCGGGGACGTGCGTGTGGGCATGACGGGATCTCCCAGGGGCGGGCGGTGGGATACGGAAGGGGAGGAACCAGGAACCGGTCAGCGCGAGGTGTCGAAGACCTCGTCGCGGGTGGTCGCGAGGGCGCTCTCCAGCGCGCCGCGCAGCACGGGGTGTTCACGGACGTCGCCGACGACGAGCCGCGGCCGGGCGGCCGCCAGCTCCTCCAGTTCGGCCTGGACGAGGGCGCGCAGCACCTCGCCGCCGGAGGTCAGCACGGTGCCGCTGAGGACGATGAGTTCGGGGTCGAGGACGGAGACGAGGGAGGCGAGACCGGTGGCGAGCCGGGTCGCGTAGGTCTTCAGGAGTTCGCGGTGCGGTCCGGTGCCGTGGTCGGCGGCACGGGCCACGAGGGCGGCACCGGCCTCGGCGCGCGACCCGGTGGGCACGTCGTCGATGCCCAGCTCCGCGGCCAGCCCGGGCAGCACCTGGGAGCCGGCGAGGGCCTGGTAGCCGCCGCTGTTGGCCTTGGTGACCTGGCGCACCAGCGGGGTGCCGGGCACCGGCAGGAAGCCGACCTCGCCGGCGCCGCCGGTCCAGCCGCGGTGCAGCCGGCCGCCGAGGACCAGGGCGGCGCCGAGGCCCTCCTCGTTCCACAGCAGGACGAAGTCGCCGTGGCCGCGGGCCGCGCCGAGCCGTTGCTCGGCGATGGCGACGAGGTTGACGTCGTTCTCGTACTCGACCGGCATCGGGAGCGCGGCGGCGAGTTCGTCGAGCAGCGCGGGGGAGTGCCAGCCGGGCAGGTGCGAGGCGTAGCGCAGGCGGCCGGTGTTCGGGTCGAAGGCGCCCGGGGTGCCGATGACCAGCCGGCGGACGTCGTCCCTGGCCAGCCCGGCCGCCTTCACCGCGCCGTCGAGCGCGTCGGTGACCTGGCGTACGACGGGGTGGGCGGAGCGCCGTCCCGGGGTGGGGAGTTCGTACTCGCCGACGGTGCGGCCGGTGATGTCCGCGACGGCGGCCCGGATCCGGTCGGGGCTGACGTCGAGTCCGGCGGCGTGCGCGGCGGCCGGGTTCACCGCGTACAGCTGGGCGTTGGGGCCGGGTCGGCCCTCGCTGGTGCCGGTCGCCAGGACCAGTCCGGCCGCCTCCAGGCGGGCCAGCAGCTGGGAGGCGGTGGGCTTGGAGAGGCCGGTCAGCTTGCCGATCCGGGTGCGGGACAGCGGGCCGTGCTCCAGCAGCAGGTCCAGTGCGGCGCGGTCGTTCATGGCGCGCAGCACGCGAGGGGTGCCCGGCGTACCGGCGGTTCCTGCCATGTGGTTCGACACCTGCCTTTCCAGCCGCTCAGTTTCCCAGTGACCCGGGTGATCGGTCCAGCCGGGTGGGACGACCGGACCGGCTTCCCTTGATCACTGTTAGGAAAGTTTCCTGTTGGCTGGAAAAGTAGGCCGCCGGGAGAAGGGCGTCAATAGCCCGCCGGTGCGGCAACCCAGTCGTTACCTGGACACGGACATGCGAAAGGCCCGCCCGGGAGACCGGGCGGGCCTGTCGGCGCGGGGACCGCGGGGGCGGCCTCGGGGCTACTTCACCTTGATGTAGTCGCCCGTGGCCTTCGTGGCCGCGGTGGTCGTCGTACCGGCGAAGACGTAGCGGTAGTAGCCGCTCTTCGACGCCTTCACCGTGGTGGACAGGGCGCCGCCGGTGCCGGAGGTGATGCCCTTGACGTTCGCGTACGTGCTGCTGCCCGCGGGACGGAACTGCAGGACGGCCTTCTGGTCCGGGTAGCCCTTGTAACGGGTGAGGTCCCAGTCCGCGCGGGTCAGCTTGCCCTTGACGGTGATCGTCCTGCCCTTGGCCACCGGCTCCGGCGAGGCGTCGGCGGTCAGCTTGGCCGCCCGCTGCGCCTTCGCGGTGCCGAGGTTGCCCCAGATGGCGACGTCGGTCTCGGAGCTGAGGAAGTCGTCCGAGACGGTGCTGTCGACGTGGGCGTACAGGCCGGCGGCCTTCCACGTGGTGGCGTCCGCGGCCTCGTACAGGGAGTTGCTCGGGTCGACCGGGATGGTCTCGGTGCAGCTCTCGGTGACCGTGGTGTCCGTGGTGGCGGTCGTCGTGCAGGTGGGCATGATGTCCGGGTCCAGCTCGTTGGCGAGCGACTTCAGCGTGCCGCGGTAGAGCATCACCGCGGCGAACGTCTTCCTGTTGTCGAGGACCAGGCCGGCGGGCCGGGTCAGGGTGTACGTCACCGGCACGTCCACCGTCCTGGTGGTGCCGACGACGATCGCCTTGCCCTTGTTCACCGTCACGTCGGAGAAGACCAGGTTCGGAGTGGCCGCGGAGGCGGCGGGCGCCGCGAGGCCGGCCAGGGCCAGGGCACCGGACAGGGCGGCGGTGCCTATGGCGGGCTTTCTCATGTGTCCCCACATTCGCCACGGGTCCCCGGGCGGCGTCGCGCTCCAGAACAAGGACCCGTGGTGGGGCGACCCTAGATGATCACGGGGTGCGCCGGACATGCGGAGGACCTGTGAAGGTCTTCCTTCTGAATCCGAAGGTCTTCTGAATCCCGGCCGACGGCCCCCTCGTGGCGAACCCCGGTCGGTCGGCCAGGAACGGGGCGGTGTCGAGGGCACCCGGCGCGCTGCCCGCGCCGGCATGCCCCACCCCTCACTCGAACGAGTGTGCTGAACGGTCCGCTACTTCCCGGGGGTCGTCGAGCGCTGCGGCGGTATCGGCGTCGTCGCCGCCACCTGCGGGGAGTCCGCGTCGGCGAAGGCCGCCGGAGCCGCCACCGCCGCCACCGGATCCGCGGCCTCCTCCTCGGAGAGGGCGGTCGGGGCCCCGCCGACGATCCGGATGTCCGCCGCGTCGAAGGCCCGCTTGATCCGCCAGCGCAGCTCGCGCTCCACGGTCAGCGCCTTGCCCGGCATGGTCCTGGCGGAGAGCCGCACCACCATCGAGTCGATGAGGACGGAGTCCAGGCCGAGGATCTGGATCGGGCTCCACAGCAGCTCGTTCCAGGGCTCCTCCTTCGCCATCTTCTCGGCGACCTCGTCGAGCGTGGCCCGGACCTGGTCCAGGTCCTCGCTGGCCCGCAGGGTGACGTCGACCCCGGCGGTGGCCCAGCCCTGCGAGAGGTTGCCGATGCGCTTGACCTCGCCGTTGCGGACGTACCAGATCTCGCCGTTGTCGCCGCGCAGCTTGGTCACCCGCAGACCGACCTCGATCACCTCGCCGGAGGCCACCCCCGCGTCGATCGTGTCACCGACGCCGTACTGGTCCTCCAGGATCATGAAGACGCCGGACAGGAAGTCCGTGACCAGGTTGCGGGCGCCGAAACCGATCGCCACACCGGCGACACCGGCCGAGGCCAGCAGCGGTGCCAGGTTGATCTGGAAGGCGGACAGCACGGTCAGCGCGGCCGTGCCGAGGATCACGAAGCTCGCCACCGAACGCAGCACGGACCCGATCGCCTGCGACCGCTGCCGCCGCCGCTCCGCGTTGACCAGCAGCCCGCCCAGGGTGGTGCCCTCCGCGGACTCGGCCGTCCGGTTCATCCGGTCGATGAGCTTCGTTATCGCCCGCAGCACGACCCTTCTGAGCACCACCGCGATCACCAGGATCAGCAGCACCTTCAGCCCTATCGCCAGCCAGGTCGACCAGTTCTGCTCGACCCAGCTCGCGGCGTTGGTGGCGCTCTCCTGGGCGTCCTGGAGCGTGGGCACCGCCGGGGTCGACGATCCCGAGGGGGTCGGCGACGGCGACGAACCGGCGGCCAGTAGGACGGCGGGCAAGGACACGGCGGGTACCTCCAGGCGGTGCGGTGCTGCCCTCCGGCACGGCGATCACGGTCGGATACGGCGGTCAAGGTCACGAAAAGGTCACCGGACGGGCAGGATCACCACACTAACGGCGCATCGTGTGCGCACCGCACCGAAACGTGAAGGAGAGACCGCGCTCACTCCCGCTCGGACAGCCCCCATGAACAGCCCGCATGAACAGCCCGCTTGAAGAGGGGGGTGACCGGGGGATGAATGCGATGTGGTCGAAAACACTCCCAGCCCGTTACGCGGACATGGTGGCGCGGCCACCAGCCAAGAGGGGAGACTGGCCACAGATCGTCCCGGCGCGAGCCACGCGCCGCCGACGCCCAAGGAGGCACCCGTGCCGCATGTCCTGGTCCTCAACGCGTCGTACGAGCCGCTCGGCGTCGTACCGCTCCGCCGCGCGCTCGTCCTCGTCCTGGAGAACAAGGCAGTCGCCTTGGAGGATTCCGGCGCCTATATGCACAGCGCGACCGTCACAGTCCCCGCACCCAGCGTGGTCCGGCTCAAGCGATTCGTACGGGTTCCCTACCGGGGGCCCGTTCCTCTCACCCGCAGGGCGCTCTTCGCGCGCGACGGGGGCCGGTGCATGTACTGCGGTGGCGTCGCAACCAGCGTCGACCACGTCATCCCGCGCAGTCGCGGGGGTCAGCACGTCTGGGACAACGTGGTGGCGTCCTGCCGCCGCTGCAACCACGTCAAGGCCGACCGCCATCTCGTCGAGATCGGCTGGCGGCTGCGGCACAAGCCCGCCCCACCCACCGGCCTGGCCTGGCGGATCATCGGCACCGGCCATAGGGACCCGCGCTGGCTGCCCTACTTGCAGCCGTACGGCGCGGACGACGCCCTGGCCCGGATCGACGGCATCTCCGCCTGACGACCCGGGCCTTCGCATACCCGAGCACACGTGGGCCCCGGCCCCGGGAGTCCCCTGCGCCCCCGGGACCGGACGCTCAGCCGGCCGTCACGCGTAGCGCAGTTCGGCCGGGCGCACCGAGCGGCGCAGCAGAGGCAGCGAGGTGGCCGCCGCGAGCAGACAGCAGGCGTACACGGCCACCGGGACCAGCAGCGCCGTGTACGGCACCCCCACGGCGGTGTGCTGCGTGGCGAGCGCCGCGTACCAGACACCGATCGCGGTCCCGCCCGCGCCCGCCAGCACGACACCGGGGGCCAGCGGCAGCGCGGTCTCCCACAGCAGCGCCCGGACCAGCACCCCGCGCGGCACCCCGGCGGCGGTCTGCGCGGCCAGTCCACGGCGCCGGGCGGCCACGGACTCCGCGGTGCCGACGGCGAGACCGGAGAGGACGATCGCCAGGGCGACGAGCAGCGCGGCGCCCGTCAGGTCGATCCCCGTCGTGTAGAAGGACAGGTCCGTGCCGAGCGAGCCGTCGCGGCGCATGGCGTGCAGATCGGCGAGCAGCACCTGACGTATCCCGGCGAAGCCCGTGCCCACGAGCGTCACCAGCAGCACGGCCGCGTTCGTGCGGGCCGCCGCCCAGGGGTCGTCGCGCAGCCGTTCGGCCGCGATGAGCAGCGCGGGCCGGCCCGCGCGGTCCGCGAGCACCCGGCCCAGCAGCCCCGACCACCAGCCCGGCAGCCACACCACGGCGACACCGGCCAGCGCGATCAGCGCGAAGACCAGCAGCCGGGCCGGGGAGGAGGCGAGACGGTCGCCGTTGTCGGGGGTCAGGACGGTCAGCAGCACCAGGACCGTGCTCAGACCGGTCACCACCAGGAACAGCCGCCCCGGGGGCCGCGCGGACCGCGTCCGGCGGACCTGGCCGAGCGGCGAGGCCACCACCCGGCGCAGCGCCAGCGCGCTCGCCGCCGCCCCCAGCACCGGCACACCCAGGGCGACCAGGACGATCCCCGCCCAGGCGAGTGCGGTCGGCCGCGACCACAGGGACAGCAGGACCGGGACCGCGACCACGGTGGCGAGCCCGGAGCCCAGCAGACAGACCAGGCCCGTCTCCAGCGCGGCGATCCGGCGGACCTGCCAGGACGTGGCGCCGGCCAGCCGCAGCCCGGCCAGCCGCCGGTCACGGTGGACGGCACCGATCCGCGCGCTCTGGCCGAGGAAGCCGAGCACCGGGATCAGCAGCAGGAGCAGGCTGAACACCACCCCGGAACGCTCCCCGGGCCGGTCCAGCAGGCCGTGCGCCAGCCCGATGTCGTAGGTGCCGTGCACCGCGGCCAGGGCGACGGCCGCCAGCGCGAACCCGGTCGCGAGTCCGGCCCCGAGCGCGGTCAGCGCGATCCGCCACCACTCCCGCCGGTCCGACCCCCGCGTCAGCAGCCAGGCGAGCCGGGCATCGGCCCTCACGCGGTCACCTCCGAAGGCAGCACGGCCCCGTCGCTCAGCCGCACCTCGCGGTCCGCGTACGCCGCCACCTGGGCGTCGTGCGTGACCAGCAGGACGGCCGTGCCCGCCTCCCGGGCCGTGTGCGCCAGCGCGGTCATCACCTGCTCGGTCGCCAGCGAGTCCAGTGCCCCGGTCGGCTCGTCCGCGAAGACCACCTTCGGGCCGGTCACCAGCGCCCGGGCCAGCGCGGCCCGCTGGGCCTGCCCGCCGCTCATCTCGCCCGGCCGCAGCTCCCCCTGGCCACGCACCCCGAACCGCTCCAGCCACTCCCCGGCCCGCGTCCGGGCGTCCGCGCGCGTCGCTCCCGCGAGCATCAGCGGCAGCGCCACGTTGTCCAGCGCCGTGAGCTCCGGGATCAGCTGCCCGAACTGGAAGATCACCCCGAAGTCGGTCCGCCGCAGCTCGCTCAGCCGCTTCTCCGGCAGCCGGTCCAGCCGCTCCCCGGCGTATGTCACCGAGCCCGCGTCCGGCCGGACGATCCCGGCGAGGCAGTGCAGCAGCGTGGACTTGCCGCTGCCGCTGGTGCCGGTCACGGCGAGGATCTCGCCGGCGCGCAGCCCGACCGAGGCTCCGCGCAGGGCCTCGGTCCTGCCGTGTGCCTTGGCCAGGTCCCGGCCCGCCAGCAGCGGTGGCGGGGTGCCCCCCTGGTTGCTCATGCTGAGTCGACCTCCGCGGTCAGAGTGGTGAGCCGGGCCGCCGTCGTGTTCATCCAACGGAGGTCGGCGTCGAGGTGGTTGAGGGCGAAATCCGCCGAGAGCACGGTCGTCAGATCGGCGGTCGGAGCCGTCTTGACGGCGGTGAGCTCCCGCATCCGTTCCATGTGCGCGGCGCGCTGGGCGCCGAGGTAGGCGGCCGGGTCACCGCCGGCGAGGATCGACACCACGACCTTGACGAAGATCTCGTTCGCCACGAAGGGCGCCGGCGGGGTGACCGCGCCCGCCCATCCGGCCAGTTCGCGCGCGCCCGCCTCCGTCGAGCGGTAGCGGGTCCGCTCCGGTCCGCCGTCGGCGTCGGTCCCCTCGACCTCCGCCAGGCCGTCGCGGACCAGGCGTTGCAGGGTCGTGTAGACCTGCCCGTAGGCCAGCGGCCGGGCCTGTGGGAAGCGCTCGTCGTGGCGCCGCTTGAGGTCGTAGCCATGACTCGGCCCGGCCTCGAGCAGCCCCAGGAGGATGTGCCGGGTGCTCATGGAGATCAGTATGCACTGAATATATGTACCGAGTGAATAGTCAGTTCGGATTCCGCCACGCGTGCGGTCCGGTTCACTGGGTAGGCCTCTCCCGACCGGCGGACAGCGCCGGTCCGGCGGACACCGCCGATCGGACACCGTCAACCGGACACCGCCGATCCGGCCGAGACCGCCGTTACCCGACGTACCGACAAGGAGGCCACCGTGGCCGCAACGGTTCATCATCCGATCCCGGCCCAGTTCAAACCCCTGGTGGAGACCGTGGACGAACTCTGCCCGTGCGTGTTCAGCGCCGAGGCCGTCCGCGTCGAGGCGCCGCTGACCAGCGAGCCGCCGCTGCCCGACGCCGAACCCCTGACCAGCGAACCGCCGCTCGCCGACGCCGCCCCGCTGACCAGCGAGCCGGGGTTGTAGATGAGCGGAGCCCTCGACGCTCCCCTCGACGGGGAGCTGTCCCGGCTGGCGGAGCTGCACGGCGTCGCCACCTCCTACAGCCCCTCCCCGGACCGCACGGTCCCCGCCTCGGCCTCCGCCGTGATCGCCGTGCTGGGCGCCCTGGGCGTCGACGCGAGCGATCCGCGGGCCGTCCGCGCCGCCCTCGCCGACCGTGAGCGCCACCTCGCCGAACGACTGCTGCCGCCGACCCTCGTCCACTGGACGGGCAGCGGCGACATCGCCCTCGGCCTGCCCGCCGGCACCCGCGTCGAGGTGCGCACGGAGGACGGGCAGACCCGCGGCGACGTACAGGACCTGCCGGCCGGCGTGCACCTGTTGACCGCCACCGCGCCCGACGGCCGCAGCGGCCGCTGCCACCTCGTCGTCGCCCCCGACCGGCTGCCCACGCCCGCCGACCGCTCCTACGGACTCCTCGTCCAGCTCTACTCGCTCCTGTCCGAGCGCTCCTGGGGCATGGGCGACCTCGGTGACCTCGCCGACCTCGCCGACTGGGCCGGACGCACCGCCGGCGCAGGATTCGTGCAGGTCAACCCGCTGCACGCGGCCGTGCCCGGCGCCCCCACCGACCCGTCCCCGTACCGCCCCTCGTCCCGCCGCTTCCCCGACCCGGTCCACCTGCGACCTGAGGCCGTCCCCGAGTACGGCCACGGGGCCGCCTTCGCGGAACGGGCCGCCCAGCTGCGCTCCGCCGTCCTCGACCAGGGCGCGCTCATCGACCGGGACGCGGTGTGGGCACTGAAGCGCGAGGCGCTGGAGGAGGCGGCCGCCGTCCCGCTCGACCCCGCACGGCAGGCCGCCTACGACGCCTTCCGCACCGAACAGGGCCAGGCCCTGGAGGACCACGCCACCTGGTACGCGCTCGCCGAACGGCACGGCTCCGACTGGCACCACTGGCCCGAGGCGCTGCGCGACCCCCGCTCGCCCGAGACCGCCCGCGCCCGTACCGAACTCGCCGACCGGGTCGCCTTCCACACCCGGCTCGCCTGGCTCACCGACACCCAGCTCACCGCCGCCCAGCGGGCCGCCCGCGCGGCCGGGATGCCCGTCGGGATCGTGCACGACCTCGCCGTCGGCGTGCACCCCCAGGGCGCGGACGCCTGGGCGCAGCGCGACTTCTTCGCCGCCGGGATGTCCGTCGGCGCCCCTCCCGACGCCTTCAACGCCCGCGGCCAGGACTGGGGCCTGCCGCCCTGGCGTCCCGACCGCCTCGCCGCCTCCGGCCACGCCCCCTACCGGGACCTGCTGCGCGCCCTCTTCCGCTACGCCGGCGCCCTGCGCATCGACCACGTGATGGGCCTGTTCCGGCTCTGGTGGGTCCCCCAGGGCGGCCCGCCGACCGAGGGCACCTACGTCCGCTACGACGCCGAGGCCATGCTCGCCCTGCTGGCCCTGGAGGCGACCCGGGCGGGCGCGGTGGTGATCGGGGAGGACCTGGGGACCGTGGAACCGGGCGTCCGCGAGACGCTCCAGCGCCACGGGGTGCTCGGCACGTCCGTCCTCTGGTTCGAACGGGACTGGGACGGCGACAGCCGCCCCCTGCCCCCGGAACGCTGGCGCGCCGACTGCCTCGCCACCGCCACCACCCACGACCTGCCGCCCACCGCCGCCCGCCTCACCGGCGAACACGTCGAACTCCGCGACCGGCTGGGCCTGCTGACCCGGCCGGCGGCACAGGAACTGGCGGACGCGAAGGCCGACACGGCGGAGTGGCTGGCCCTGCTGATCAGCCTCGGCATGCTCGCCGGGACCGACGTCGGCGACGAGGAGGCCGAGATCCGGGCCGTGCACCGCTTCCTGCTCCGCACCCCGGCCCGCATGATCGGCGTCTGGCTCCCCGACACCATCGGCGACCGCCGCCCGCAGAACCTGCCCGGCACCTGGGACCAGTACCCGAACTGGCGCCTGCCGATCGCCGACGCGAAGGGCCGGCCGGTGACGCTGGAGGAACTGCGGGGATCGCGGAGGGTACGGGCAATGCTGGAGGTGCTCCGGGAGAGCGACCCGTCCGAGGACCGCGGGCAGGAGGGGCGGACCGGGCCCGAGTGACGCCGGGGTCCAGGAGCGGCCGGTGACGGACGGGGACGGTCGGTCGGCGGCGGAAGAGGTCGGGGACGGAGGAGGGGTCGGGGACGGCAGGGGGGCTGGGGACGGCAGGAGGTGGCGGGAGGCGGTCGGTGAGGGCGGGGGCGGAGGTTTCCGCGTCCGTCGGCCCGGCGTCCGGAGGCGGCTAGGGGGACCCCGGGCGCGCGTCCCCGAAGTCGGCCCGCTAACTTGGGGATCGTGGACAAGAAGAACGCCCTGCGCGCCGGCGCCCTGGCTGCCGGTACGACGCTGATGATGCTGCTCATGTCGTCCCCCGCGCTCGCGCTCACGCGCGACGACGGTGACGACCCCGGCAACGGCCTGAGCGTCATCGAGACGCTGGGCCTCTACGTCCTGGCCCCGCTCGTGCTGTTCGCGGTCATCGCCGGCCTGGTGATGGTGCTGGACAAGTCCACGGTGCGGGTCGTCAAGCCCGGCTCGGCGAAGGCCAAGGCCAAGGTCTGACCTCGGCTTCTCCACTTCCCCACTTCTCCACCGAGGGCGCAGGCCGCCTTCCGTACGGACCGCGACGCGGCGTACGGGAGCCGGCCCGCGCCCTCAGTGCTTCCCCGGCCGGTCCCGGCCGGTCCCGGCCCTCTCAGGGGCTCGGTGCCGTCAGATACCGCTGGACGGTCGGCCCGAGCCACGCCAGGATCTCCGGCCGGCCCAGCGCCACGACCGGCGGCAGCCGCAGCACATAGCGGGTGAGGGCGAGCCCCATCAGCTGCGCGGCACACAGCCCCGCCCGCGTCTGCACCTGCTCGGGATCGGGACACACCCGCTGGGCCACCGGCACCACCTGGTTCCGGAAGATGCCCTGGAGCCGCTCGGCCCCCGCCGCGTTGGTGATGCCGACCCGCAGCACCGCGGTGAGCTCCTCGTTCTCCTCCCAGAGGGCCAGGAAGTGCCCCACCAGCGCGTGCCCGACCTCGGTACGCGGTACCTGTGACAGGTCGGGCATCCGCAGGTCGAGCGTGACGGCGGCGGCGAACAGGCCGTCCTTGTTGCCGAAGTAGCGCATGACCATGGAGGGGTCGATGTGCGCGTCCCTGGCGATGGCCCGGATGGTGGCGCGCTCGTATCCGTCGGCGGCGAAGCGCTCGCGGGCGGCGGCCAGGATGGCGGAGCGGCTGGCATCGGAGCGGCGCGCCGCCGAGCCGCCCACGGGCGCGGTGTCTCTACTGGAGGTGCCGGTCATGCCAACGAGCGTAGGCCAACATTCGTGGGCCAACAAGTGTGGGCCAACAGGTGTGGGCCACCGGCGTGGGCCAACGGATGTGGGTCAACGAGTGTGGGCCAACAGGTGTTGACTCACGCCGTCGCGTCGACCTACGCTTGCCAACAGGCGTTGACCAACAAGCGTTGACCTGCGGACGTTGACCAACGCCCGTTGGCCCACAAGCGTTCGCCAACACCCGTTGGCCCGCAAGTGCCGGTACCCAGGAGGTCCTCATGAACGGCACCACCGAACCGCCGCGCGTGATCGTCGTCGGCTCCGGCCCCACCGGGCTGCTCCTGGCCGGTGACCTCGCCGTCGCCGGCATTCCGGTCACCCTCCTCGAAAAACGCCCGCACGGCATCAGCAACCTCTCCCGCGCCTTCGTCCTGCACGCCCGCGCCCTGGAGCAGCTCGACGCCCGCGGAGCCGCCGACGAGCTCGAGGCGGTGGGCCGCCCGATCACCCGCCTGAACCTCTTCGACGGCCTCACCCTCGACCTCGGCGCGCTCCCCTCCCGGTTCCCCCACGTCCTCGTCCTCCCGCAGTACGAGGTCGAGAAGGTGCTGGAGCGCCGGGCGGTGGCGGCGGGCGTCGACTTCCGCAACGAGTGCGAGGTGACCGGCCTGACCCAGGACGCCGACGGGGTCACCGTGCACGTCAGGGGTGCCGACAGCCTGCGTGCCGCGTACGTCGTCGGCGCCGACGGGATGCGCAGCGCGGTGCGGGAGGCGGTCGGGATGCCGTTCCCGGGGCGGTCGGCGATCCGGTCCGTCGTCCTCGCCGACGTGCTGCTCGCCGAGCAGCCCGAGACGGTGCTCACGGCCGCCGCGGTCGGCGACGCGTTCGCGTTCCTCGTGCCGTTCGGCGACGGCTACCACCGGGTGATCTGCTGGCACCGCGGCCGTGACGTCCCCGACCACGAGCCGGTCGGACTCGACGAGATCAAGGAGATCACCCGGCTGGCGCTGGGCCGGGACTACGGGATGCACGACGCCCGCTGGATGTCCCGCTTCCACAGCGACGAGCGCCAGGTCCCGGAGTACCGGGTCGGCCGGGTCTTCCTGGCCGGTGACGCCGCGCACGTGCACACCCCGGCCGGCGGCCAGGGCATGAACACCGGCCTCCAGGACGCGGCCAACCTCAGCTGGAAGCTCGCCGCCGTCCTGCGCGGGCACGCGGCCCCCGCCCTGCTCGACACCTACCAGAGCGAACGCCACCCCGTGGGCAGGACGGTCCTGCGCAGCAGCGGCGCGATCGTCCGCCTCGCGATGGCGAAGGGCTGGCAGCTGCCGGTGCGGGCGGCGCTCGCGACCGCCCTGAACCACCTCCCGCCGGCCCGCCGCCGGGCGATCGGCCAGGTCACCGGCATCGGCTACCGGTACCGGGCCCCCAGGGGCGCCCACCCCCTCACCGGCGCCCGCGTCCCCGACCTCGCGCTGGCCGGCGGCGGCCGCCTCCACGAGGCCCTGCGCGGCGGCCGGTTCGTCCTGGTCACCCCGGGGCCGTACGAGGTGGACCCGGCGCGTGCGGACCGTCTGACGGCGGCCCACTGGGCGAGCGACCGCCGGACGACCCTCCTGGTCCGCCCCGACGGCTACGCGGCCTGGGCGGCCGAGGACGCGCGGGCGGCGGACGTCGAGCGGGCGCTGGCCGCCCACGTCGGCTGACCGTCCGCGCCGCCCGGCTCCGGCCCCGGCTCCGGCTCAGCGCACGGTGAAGCCGGCGGCCTTGTGGTCCAGGGTGGTGCTGCCGTCCACCGCGGTGGCGAGGACCGCGACGTGCCAGGCGCCGTGCGGCGACGACGCGGCGTCGGCGGCCGGCACCGCCACCTCGTACACGCACCGCGCGGTGTGCCCGCCGGCCGGCGTGCAGGTCGCCGACTCCACCTCGGTCATCTCCTTGGCCGTCGGCAGCTTCCCGGCCAGCTCGGACTTCTCCGGCCAGGCCAGCACCTTCAGGCTCTTCACCCCGGAGGACGCCGTGACCTCGGTGGTGAAGGAGAGCGAGCCGCCGTGGCCGCCGGCGGGGGCGGTGTAGCGGGCGGAGCTGTGTGCCAGCACCGGCGCCTTGTCCTGGTCCCCGGCGTAGGCGAGAGCGAAGGCGCCGGCACCTCCCAGAACGACGACGCCGGCGACGACGGACAGTGCGATACGACGGGACATGGCAGGTTCTCCGTAAGTGTCTGAGTGCTGCGGCTGGAAGGGCCGGCGCTCCGTTCCGCGCCGTCGCAACGATGCTCGCAACTCGCGGGCACCCCGGAACTGAGCACGGATACTCAACTCCGCCTGGGTGATGGGGGGCGGAAGACACGTACCTGGCGGAGAACCACAGAGAACCAGGGGGACCACGGAGAACCAGGGAGAACCAGGGAGAACCACGGAGGGCGCCCGGTGCCGGACACCGGGCGCCCTCCCTGTCGTACCGGCCGCTACTGCGCGGCCGCGTCCGCCGCCTGGGCCTTCAGGGCGCGCTCGACGCCCGCGCGGGACTCCGAGACGAGACGGGCCAGGGCCGCGTTCGGCTGGGCCGAGGCCAGCCAGGCGTCCGTCTTCGTGAGGGTCTCCGCGGAGACCTGGAGGGACGGGTAGAGACCGATCGCGATCTGCTGGGCGATCTCGTGCGACCGGGAGTCCCACACCGACTTCAGGATCTCGAAGTACTTGTCGGTGTACGGGGCCAGCAGGTCACGCTGGTCGGTCTGGACGAAGCCCCCGATCACCGCCTCCTGCACGGCGTTCGGCAGCTTGTCGGAGTCGACGACCGACGCCCACGCCTCGGCCTTCGCCTCCTCGGTCGGCCGGGCGGCGCGGGCGGTGGCCGCGTGGCGCTCACCGGCGGCGGTCCGGTCCCGCTCGTACTCGGCCGCGATGTCCGCCTCGTCGAACCGGCCGACCGCGGCCAGCCGCTCCACGAACGCCCAGCGCAGCTCCGTGTCGACGGCCAGACCCTCGACGGTCTGGGTGCCGTCCAGCAGGCCGTCCAGGAGGTCCAGCTGCTCCGGCGTGCGGGCGGTCGCCGCGAACGCGCGGGCCCAGGCCAGCTGGTGGTCGCTCGCCGGCGCGGCCGCCCGCAGGTGGGCCAGCGTGGCGTCGGTCCAGCGGGTGAGCAGCGCCTCGCGGGCGGCCGGGTCGGCGTACAGCTCGACGGCCAGCTTCACCTGCCGCTGCAGAGACTGCACGACACCGATGTCGGACTCCTTGCCGATACCGGACAGCACGAGGGACAGGTAGTCGCGGGCGGGGAGTTCGGCGTCCCGGGTCATGTCCCAGGCGGACGCCCAGCACAGCGCGCGGGGCAGCGAGGACTCGAAGTCGCCCAGGTGCTCGGTGACGAACCGCAGGGACTCCTCGTCGAGGCGGACCTTGGCGTACGACAGGTCGTCGTCGTTGAGCAGGAACACCGCCGGGCGGGGCCGGCCGGCCAGCTGCGGTACGGCCGTCAGCTCGCCGTCCACGTCCAGCTCGATCCGGTCGGTGCGCACCAGCTTGCCGCTCGCCTCGTCGAGGTCGTACAGGCCGATCGCGATCCGGTGCGGACGCAGCGTCGGCTCGCCCTTGGCGCCGGCCGGCAACGCCGGGGCCTCCTGACGGACGGCGAAGGAGGTGACGACACCGTCGCCGTCCGTCTCCACCTCCGGGCGCAGGATGTTGATGCCCGCCGTCTGGAGCCACTTCCGCGCCCAGGTGCTCAGGTCGCGCCCGGAGGTCTCCTCCAGGGCGCCCAGCAGGTCGGCCAGGCGGGTGTTGCCGTACGCGTGCCGCTTGAAGTACGCCTGCACGCCGGTGAAGAACTCGTCCATGCCGACGTACGCGACCAGCTGCTTCAGGACGGACGCGCCCTTGGCGTACGTGATGCCGTCGAAGTTGACGAGGACGTCGTCCAGGTCGCGGATCTCGGCCATGATCGGGTGCGTGGAGGGCAGCTGGTCCTGCCGGTACGCCCAGGTCTTCATGGAGTTGGCGAAGGTGGTCCACGAGTGCGGCCAGCGCGACCCGGGCGCGTACGCCTGGCAGGCGATGGAGGTGTACGTGGCGAACGACTCGTTCAGCCACAGGTCGTTCCACCACTCCATGGTGACCAGGTCGCCGAACCACATGTGGGCCAGCTCGTGCAGGATGGTCTCGGCACGCGTCTCGTACGCCGCGTCGGTCACCTTGGACCGGAAGACGTACTGGTCACGGATGGTCACCGCGCCCGCGTTCTCCATCGCGCCCGCGTTGAACTCCGGCACGAACAGCTGGTCGTACTTCTTGAACGGGTAGTCGTAGTCGAACTTCTCCTGGAACCACTCGAAGCCCTGCCGGGTCACCGCGAAGATCGCGTCCGAGTCGAGGAACTCGGCCAGCGAGGGGCGGCAGTAGATGCCGAGGGGGACCGACTGGCCGTCCTTCTCGTACACGCTGTGCACGGAGTGGTACGGGCCGACGATCAGCGCGGTGATGTACGACGAGATGCGCGGCGTCGGCTCGAAGACCCAGGTGTCGTCCTTGGGCTCGGGCGTCGGCGAGTTGGAGATCACCGTCCAGCCGCTGGGCGCCTTGACCGTGAACTGGAAGGTCGCCTTGAGGTCCGGCTGCTCGAAGGAGGCGAAGACCCGGCGGGCGTCCGGCACCTCGAACTGGGTGTAGAGGTAGGCCTGCTCGTCGACCGGGTCGACGAACCGGTGCAGACCCTCACCCGTGTTGGTGTAGGCGCAGTCCGCGACCACCCGGAGGATGTTGCGGCCCGCCAGCAGGCCCGGCAGCGCGATCCGGGAGTCCGCGAAGACCTCGGCGGGGTCCAGCGAGTCACCGTTCAGGGTGACCTCGTGGACCGCCGGGGCCACCAGGTCGATGAAGGACGCGGCGCCGCTTTCGGCGACGTCGAAGCGCACCGTGGTCACGGACCGGTAGGTACCGCCCTCCTGCGCGCCCGAGAGGTCGAGATCGATCTCGTACGAGTCAACGGTGAGCAGCTTCGCCCGCTGCTGTGCCTCTTCGCGAGTCAGGTTTGTGCCAGGCACGCGGTCATCTCCTCGTTATGTGTGGGTTGCGCCATCCTTCCATGGGACAGTGCCCGGGGCGTCGAGGGAAAACCCGAGAGATTGCCCTGCCCCGTAGGGGCGCGGGGAACTGCGCGACCAGCCCCCCACGCACCCGCACCCGCTCGACGGCAGACTGCGGCCCCCCTGAGGCGCACGGCCTTACTTCGACAGCTCCGCCGCCACCAGCTCCGCGATCTGGACGGCGTTCAGCGCGGCCCCCTTGCGGAGGTTGTCGTTGGAGACGAACAGCGCCAGCCCGTTCTCGACGGTCTCGTCCCGGCGGATCCGGCCGACGTACGAGGGGTCCTGGCCGGCCGCCTGCAGCGGGGTCGGGATGTCGGACAGCTCGACGCCGGGCGCGTCGGACAGCAGCTCGGTCGCCCGCTCCGGCGAGAGCGGCCGGGCGAACCGCGCGTTGATCTGGAGGGAGTGGCCGGAGAACACCGGGACGCGCACGCAGGTGCCGGAGACCTTCAGCTCGGGGAGCTCCAGGATCTTGCGGGACTCGTTGCGCAGCTTCTGCTCCTCGTCGGTCTCGTTCAGACCGTCGTCGACGAGGTTGCCGGCGAAGGGCAGCACGTTGAAGGCGATGGGCCGCTTGTAGACCTGCGGCTCGGGGAAGTCGACCGCCGAACCGTCGTGGGTCAGCTTCTCCGCGTCGGCGGCCACCTTCTGCACCTGGCCGTGCAGCTCGGCGACGCCCGCGAGACCGGAGCCGGAGACCGCCTGGTAGGTGGTGGCGACCAGGGCCTGGAGACCGGCCTCCCGGTCCAGCACCTTCAGGACCGGCATCGCGGCCATCGTGGTGCAGTTCGGGTTGGCGATGATGCCCTTGGGGCGGTCGGCGATCGCGTGCGGGTTGACCTCGGAGACGACCAGCGGCACCTCGGGGTCCCTGCGCCAGGCGGAGGAGTTGTCGATCACGACGGCACCCTGCGAGGCGACCTTCTCGGCCAGCGCCTTCGAGGTGGCGCCGCCCGCCGAGAACAGCACGATGTCGAGGCCGGTGTAGTCGGCGGTCGCCGCGTCCTCCACCGTCACGTCGTCGAGCACGGTGCCGGCGGAACGCGCCGAGGCGAACAGGCGCAGCTCGGTCACCGGGAAGTCGCGCTCCGTGAGGATCCTGCGCATGACCGTGCCCACCTGACCGGTGGCTCCGACGATTCCGACCCTCACGGTGACTCCCTCTGCGTACGTTGACGTGTGTCTGCGGCCTTTCCATCATGCGGCCGACCCGGGTCAGCCTGTCCAATTCTTTGCGCGGCATACCCGCCGACCGGATCAACCGGCCTGTGGAACTCCCGCCCGCACCCGCGCTGAGCTGCAGAAATTACCTCCACGTGGCCGTCGTGCCGCAAGCTGTGCTGCGCGGCGCGCTGGTGTGACGTACGCCTCGGAAAACAAATCCCGGCTCCGGCCGAACGTTTCCGGGGCCCGCGGCGTCGTAGGGGAAACGCGTGAGGGGGGTGGGTCGTGCTGCGCAGAAAGGCCCGCCGCGTCGAGGGGGATCAGCACGGTGACCCCCTGGACGCGGACCAGGAACGCCGGGTGCGGGCGGTGCTCGCGCTGGGCGGGGTACCGCAGGCGGACCTGCCGGACGGGGTACAGCAGGTACGGCTGCGGTTGCTGGAGCGGGCCGCGGGCGGCCGGGAGGCACCGCGGGACGTCTCGGCGTGGGCGGCGGTGGTCGCCTCCAACCTCGCCATGGACTGGCATCGTGCCAAGCGCCGCCAGGAACGCCTCGGCGAACGGCTGGCCGCCCTCCGCGGGCCCGACCACGCCGTGGGCGACGACAGCAGCCTGCTCTCCGCCGCCGTCGCCCGCGGCCTGGACGAACTGCCCGACGCCCAGCGTCAGATACTCGTCCTGCGCTTCTACGCCGACCTGCCGGTACGGGGGATAGCCGAGCGGCTCGGCATCCCCGAAGGCACCGTCAAGAGCCGGCTGCACACGGCGGTACGGGCCCTGCGCGCCCGCCTGCACGAGGACGAGGTGGTGTGACCATGCCCGCCGAACACGACGGACACGAGCGGCACGACAGCCGGGGCGACGTGGGTGACCACGACGGCGGCAGCGGGCGGGGTGTCGAGGACGATGCCTTGCTTGCCGTGCTCATGGACGGGGAGCTCAGCGATGTGCAGCGTGCCGACCCCGTCTTCATGGCCGAGCATCGTGCCGCCGCCGCCGACGTGGCCCTGCTGCGGGCGCGGCTCGGGATCCTGGGGGACGCCCTCGCGGTTCCGCCGCAGCCCCCGCAACCGCAGTCGCGTCCGGTCGGGCGTCCGCGTCCCCGGCTGCACCCCGGTGTGCG
Source organism: Streptomyces arenae (assembly GCF_022343545.1). Taxonomy (NCBI): domain Bacteria; kingdom Bacillati; phylum Actinomycetota; class Actinomycetes; order Kitasatosporales; family Streptomycetaceae; genus Streptomyces; species Streptomyces arenae. The sequence continues at coordinate 516 of NZ_JAKQYH010000043.1, read as the reverse complement.
TGCGCTGGGCCTGGCCGGTGCCCTCGCCGCCGCGTTCGCGTCGGCCGTGTTCGGCATCGGGTGGCTCGCGTCGCACAGCGGCTCGGAGTCCATGTCGAAGGGGGCGAGCAGTGACGCCGCGGCCGGCAGCGCGTCCGGGGCCAAGGGTCAGGAGCAGGCCGGCGGCCCCGGCTACCTCGCCTGCGCCCGGCTGGTCGTGGAGGGCACGGTGACCGCGGTACGGGAGATCCCGGACGTCGGCGAGGCGCGGGTCACCCTGCGCGTGACCCGCGCCTATAAGCCGGCGAAGACCGCCGAGGAGGTGCGGTTCCCGCTCGCCTCCGGCACCGACACCCGGATCCGGGTGGGCGTCCGTCTCCTCGTCGGCATCACGCGGGGACAGCAGACCCCCGACCGGTTGGCGGTGGGGGAGTCGGAGATCGCCCCGGAGCGGACCTGGATCATCCGCGACCTCCCCACATCCCGCACCCAGCCCTGCCAGAACTGAACACCCGCCCCCCAGCCCCCGGCCCGCCC